>USDP01000067.1 GCA_900553545.1 uncultured Eubacteriales bacterium
CTTGGCTCCCCCTCCGGGGGAGCTGGCGCGCAGCGCCTGAGAGGGGCGCACGCGAACCTCTCCGTCATTTGCTCGCGCTGCTCGCAAATGCCGCCTCCCCTGAACGGGGAGGCAAGGGGCCGATGCCCTCACCGGCCCTGGGTAGGCGCGCAAAACCGGGGCTGGCGATGCCAGCCCCGGTTTGGGAAATTCGCTTTACTGGACGACATCCGCAACGAGACCCGTCCAATACTCGCCGCCGGTCTTCCGGGCGTAGGTATGGCCGTTGGCGGCCTCCTGAATGTCCAGATAGAACCACGCGGTAGGATCGGCGTTGTCCTTCCACGTCTTCATGCCCTCGAGCAGATCGGACGCAGACTGCGGATCGCGGCCGAGCGCACGGTTGACCATGGCGGTCATTTCGGCGCGCTTGATGGTCTGTTCCGGGCGGAACGTGCCGTCGGGATAGCCCTGAATCCAGCCAGAGCGCACCGCAGCGGCGATGTAGTCCGCAGCCCAGTGCGTGGCGGGCACGTCGGAGAACGTGTTGGTTCCGCCGGTCACGTTGGCGAACTGCGCCAGCATGGAGGCCAGCTCGGCGCGGGTGATCGCGTCGTTCGGGCGGAAATTGCCGTCCTTGCTGTCGACGATGACGCCCGCCTTTTCCAGCGTGGCGACGTAGGTGGTGTACCACTTGCCGTCCGGCACGTCACGGAACGAGCTGCTTTCGGCGTGGAAGCGCTCGACGCAGGACCTCTCCATCACGCGATAGAGGATCGCGGCGGCCTCGGCGCGGGTCAGGCTCGCCTCGGGGCGGACGGTGCCGTCCGGATAGCCCTTGATGTAGGCGAAATGATCGTCACGGTTGAGCTGACGCGGGTTGGCGTTTTTGTTGAACGGCTCTTTCGCGGGCTCACCGGCGGGGATGGTGCTGGTGGCCTCGCGGTAGTAGAATGTGATGACGTTCTTCGCCGCCTCGGCGTTCAGCGTGATGGTATACGAGGTCGGCACAAGGGCAGTGTAGCCGTCGATTGCCGGGGCAGTAACCGTGAGCGAGTTGCCGACAACACCAGTTCCGGAGTAGGCCGGGAGCAGCGCCTCACCCGTGCCCTCCTTGAGATAGCGGATGGTGTAGGCGACCTGCGTGCCCACATTCTTCGTGTAGTAGAAGATGATCTCGTTCGTGCCGGTGGCCGAGAGGTTCAGCTTCTGCTGCGTCGGGGCAGCAGCGGTATAGCCGGTAACGCTGATCGCATCTTCCGTTACCTCTGTCCCCGCGTTGACATTGTTCACGACCTTATCAGCCGCGACCTTCGTCGTCGTGCCCTGCTCGTAGTAGTGAACTGTATAGCTGACCTTCACCGGATCCTTCGTGTAATAGAAGATGAGTTCGTTGCCGGAAACATTCTCCAGCTTAAGATCCTTCGAAGTCGGGGCAACTGCGGTATAGCCGGAGATCTGGATGGCGCTCTCGTGAACCGTCTCATTGAACGTGCCAGTCTTGTTCTCCGTTTTCAGAACCACATTCGTATCCTGATCCACATACTTGACGGTGTACGGGATATCCGTTCTCGCCGTCCACTTGGCGTGGAGCGTAAAGCTTTCTGTGACCGGCGTGTCGAAATCGTAGGCAGCCGCATCACTCAGGCTCTTATACCAGCCGCCGAAGGCATAGCCCGTGCGGGTCAGCGTATCCGGCGACGTCACCTTCGCGTTTCTCTGGACGGTCTTTGCCGCGATCGTCATTCCATCCATATGACAATCGAAGCTGACCGTGAAGAGCTTGACATACCGGAGCGTGAAAATGTTTCCGACCTCACTCGTCAGCCAGCTATATTGGGGATTTCCTTCGGCGGGAACGTAGTCCGCGATATCGGTTTTGGGCGTCAGCGTGATCTTCTCGCCATAAGCGCCGGTACCGGTCGTGTCCGGCGCGACCGTTTCGTTTGTATCCTTGTCGCGATGCCGAATGGTGTACGGAACCCGCTTCGCTGTCCACTTGGCGTAGAGGATCTTGTTCGCGTTGATGGGCGTCGAGAAATTGAACTTCTCGCCGGTGCAGTCCGCAGTCTCATACCAGCCCTCGAGGGTATAGCCCTCGCGTCTTTCGTCAGCCGGTTTCGTGACCGTGCTGCCCGCGACGACCGTCTGCGTCTTGTCGGAATATCCGTTCACCTGATATTTGAACGTCACGGTATATTCGGCATGCGTCGTCTGGATCACGGACGTTTCCTTCACGGCGAACCATTTCCCCTCACTGGGATTCCAAGCGACCGTGCAAGTGATCGTTTCCGGCGTTTTCAGCGTATGCGCCACACCGGAACCGGCGGGCGTATCTGTCGTCTTGCCGCTGTAAAGCTGTGCAAACTTCGCGCCGCTGAGCGTGCAGGTGTACGCCGTGTCATAGTGCTGACCACTGCCGGTCTGATAGCCGCCAGCCACCTTCTGCAGCGAACCTTCTACCAGACCGTCGACCGCATCATATTCCAATGTATCGTGCTTGACCGTTCTATCCACACAGTCGACCTCGACCTTGCCCAGCAGCGGCCGCAGTTCTTCAGTGCTCGGCGGTGTGGTCGGCTCCGTCACGGTATGCTCCGCCTCGACGATCTTCTGGTCGTTCTCATAAGCGGCCCATTTGTTGTCCGTGGGCAGCGACGCATCCCAATAGATGATCCATGTCAGTTCCGCCGCCGTACCGTCCTTCCGGTGATGTGCCTCGCCGCTGCCGCCCTCTGCTGTGCTCTTGCTGTACAGGTCGACGAACTTGTCGGCGCTGAGCTTGATCTCATAGGCCGTCTTGTAGGTCGTCTCCCCAAGGGTCAAACCGGCGTCGATCTTCACCGGCGAAGCCGATGTCAGGCCGAGTTTCGCGTCGTAAGGCTTTTCCTCATGCGCGTTTTCGTTGTTGACGCAGCGAACCGTCACATTTTTCCCGTAAAGCGCTTTTTCGATGTCGCCGTTTTCACCGCTCGACGGAGGATTTGTCGGCTCGTTATCGTCGCCGCCGGAGCCTTCGCGCCACTGGGCGTGGAGAGTCGCGCTTGTGCTCAGCTCAATGGCGTCGCCGCCCACATAGAGCTTGGTATCGCCGTCCAGCTTCCAGCCGAGGAACGTGCAGTCCTTGCCGCAGCCGCAGGTCGGCACATCGGAAGAGACCGTGAATTTCGCCTTTGCGCCTGTGTTCACGCGCTTCGTCTCCGAAGCCGGAATCCCCGTGACCTTATCCGCCGCATGATCACCGCCGTCATAGGACAGTATAATGTCGTTCATGCTCTGAGCCGTTCTTGTGATCTGAAAGGTTACAGGCGCATACGGAATTGCAAGGTTCCATGCCAAATCGTCTTGCGAATAGAACAATGTAAAGGTTTTTGTCGTGCTACCCTTCAAATAATGAGTTCCTTTTGTCGGCCCCTTCTGCTTATTATAATGATCCACATACGGCTGCCCGTATACCGTCACATCACACATCCACGAGTAGGTACTTGTCGGGGCATTGATGTAACTCCCGTCGTTCTTAACAACTTCTCCAATAGAATAACCATCTGTCTTGAAGCGTACACTTGGAAATGCCAAATTATGACTCGCATAATTGGAGCCATAATAGTTTTCATTATCGCTATCACGGCAAGACAGATACACACCATACCCATTACCGTCCACATACTCATCCAACAGTTCATCATCCGGCTTCTCCGGCTTCCCATTCAAATCGACCGGGTCATTGCTCACGATTAGGTTGTAATAAATATCGCCAGAGCAGTGCGCCGTTACTCCGCTGCCGGTCTGAGAATCCGGGAAATAATACGACGTCCAGTAATTGAGCTTTACCTTCGCTGTACCTTCCTGTTTACCGGTAAAGCTGACCCGCAGCGTACCGCCGTCCTCCACAACATTCAGGTCAACAACGTCTGGGGTATAGTTCCACCGCAGCGTATTGCTGAATCCCGACGACAGCGCATGTCCGCCCGTGGTAAAGAACACCAGATTGCCAAAGTCGGTGATCGTTTCGCCCGGCTTTACCACCACCGTCGCATATACAGGTTCTGCAATATTGTTTGTAAGCACAAGTGCTCTTTTATAGGTATCCCATGTCGTAAAGGCCGACTTTACGACTTTGCTGACATCGTCTGCTGCCATTGCCGTCACGGGCAATGCGCCAAGCAGCATCACCAGCGCCAGCAAGATGGCAAAGATCCTCTTTTTCATCGGGAAACGACCTCCTTTTTCGGCGCGCCGGGCCTGAACAAGACCCATTGTGTCTGGACATGTCCAGACACAAAAATGGCGCGCGCCATTTTTCGTGATTTTAGTATAGTACATTTTGCAAATGTCCGCAAGTAAAATTTTGTCCTTTTTCCGTCCTCCCATCAAATTTTTACAACTTTTTAAGTGATCACCGATAACCAAAGACTCCGCCGCGGCGGCGCGCCTGAGCGGGGCCATCTGATATGACCTCTCCATCATTTGCTTCGCAAATGCCGCCGTCTCGCTGCGGTGGGGACGAAGGAAGCGGGCGGCCAATGGCCGCCCGCCTTGCATCAATCGATCGCCGTAACCTTGTAATCCTGATCCTCGACGGCTTTTTTCAGCACCGCGTCCTCGACCGGGACGTTCAGTGTCACGACCGCCGCGCCGCTCTCGTGGCTGACCTTCGCCTCGGCCACACCTTCGACGGCCTCCAGCGCCTTTTTCACTCTGGCCTCGCAGTGGCCGCACATCATACCGGTGATCTTCAGGGTCTTTTCCATTTCGTTTTTCTCCTTTTCTTCGTGTTTTTTCGAATGTTTGACATGTTTATGGTCGTGCCGCGCATCGCGCAGCTTGAACAGGTTCAGCCGCAGCGCGTTCGACACCACGCAGAAGCTGGACAGGCTCATCGCCGCCGCACCGAACATCGGGTTCAGCGTCAGGCCCAGCGGGATGAACACGCCCGCCGCCAGCGGAATCCCAATCGCGTTGTAGAAGAACGCCCAGAACAGGTCTTCGTGGATGTTGCGGAGCGTCGCGCGGCTGAGGCGGATGGCCGCCGGGACGTCGGACAGGCGGCTCTTCATCAGCACCACGTCCGCCGCGTCGATGGCGACGTCCGTGCCCGCGCCGATGGCGACGCCGATGTCCGCCCGCGTGAGCGCGGGGGCGTCGTTGATCCCATCGCCCACCATCGCGACCTTGCCCTCGGTTTTGAGCTTGCGGATCTCGCGCTCCTTGCCGTCCGGCAAAACGCCCGCGATCACCTGATCCACGCCTGCCTGCGCGCCGATGGCCTTCGCCGTGCGCTCGTTGTCGCCCGTGATCATCACGACGCGGATGCCCATGTTCTGCAGCTCCCGCACGGCCTGCGGGCTGTCTTCCTTGATGACGTCCGCCACGGCGACCACGCCGAGCAGCCTGCCGTCATAGCTGAACCAGAGCGGTGTTTTGCCCGCCTCCGCCAGCGCCGCGGCCTGTGCCTTCATCTCTGCCGAGACGGGTGCGGTCGTGCCGATGAACGTATCGTTGCCGCCGCAGAGGGCCTTACCGTCGAGCCGCGCCGTCAGGCCGTTGCCGGGCAGGGCCTGAAAGTCGGCGACTTCGTCCGCCGCGACGTTCTGTTCCTTCGCATATTCCAAAATTGCTTTTGCAAGCGGGTGCTCGCTCTTGCGCTCGAGCGTGTTTGCAAGGCGCAGCAGCTCCTCCGCCGAAACGCCCTCCGCCGGGAGGATGTCCGTCACCTTCGGCTCGCCGGACGTGATCGTGCCGGTCTTGTCGAGCGCGACAATTTCGATGCGGCCTGTTTCTTCCAGCGACGCCGCTGTCTTGAATAAAATGCCGTTCTTCGCGCCGAGGCCGCTGCCCACCATGATGGCGACCGGCGTCGCGAGACCGAGCGCACACGGGCAGCTGATGACGAGCACCGAAATGCCGCGCGCCAGCGCGTAGCCAACCGGCTTCCCGATCAGGAGCCACACGATTGTCGTCACAAGCGCGATCCCGATGACCGCCGGGACGAACACGCCGGACACTTTATCCGCGATCTTCGCGATTGGCGCTTTCGTCGCCGCCGCGTCGGAGACCATCTGGATGATCTGCGAGAGCGTCGTGTCCTCGCCGACGCGCGTTGCGCGGCAGCGCAGGAAGCCGGACTGGTTGACCGTCGCGGCAGAGACCGCGTCGCCCGGCGTCTTGTCCGCCGGGACGCTCTCGCCGGTCAGCGCCGATTCGTTGACCGCGCTCGTACCCTCGAGCACCACGCCGTCCACCGGGATGCTCTCGCCCGGCCGCACAACAAATACATCGTCCCTCTGCACCTGTTCGACCGGCACGGTGACCTCCTGCCCGTCGCGGACAACGGCGGCCGTCTTCGGCGCGAGCTTCATCAGGCTTTTCAGCGCATCCGTCGTCTTGCCCTTCGATCGCGCTTCGAGCATTTTACCGACCGTAATCAGCGTCAGAATCATCGCCGCGGACTCAAAATAGAAGTCCATCATGTAGTCCATGACGGCGTCCATGTCGCCGCGCACCTGCGCGCCGGTCATCGCGAACAGCGCGTAGGTGCTGTACACGAATGCCGCCGTCGCGCCAAGGGCGACCAGCGTGTCCATATTCGGCGCGCGGTGCCACAGGCTCTTGAAGCCGCTGATGAAGAATTTCTGGTTGATGACCATGATGATGACCGTCAGCAGCAGCTGTGTCAGACCCATCGCCACGTGGTTGTCATTGTAGAAGCGCGGCAGCGGCCAGCCCCACATCATGTGCCCCATCGAGAAGTACATGAGCACGATCAAAAATCCGACCGACCAGATGAGCCGCCGCTTCAGCGCGGGCGTCGCATGATCCTCCAGCGCCTTTTCGTTCTCCGCCATACTCGCGGACTGCTTCGACGCGCCCTTTTCGCTCGCGCCGTAGCCCGCGTCCTGCACCGCCTTGATGACGGCCTCCGGCGACGCCGTGCCCTCGACGCCCATCGAGTTCGTCAGCAGACTGACCGAGCAGCTCGTCACGCCCGGCACCTGGCCGACCGCCTTTTCGACCCGCGCGGAGCAGGCCGCGCAGCTCATTCCAGTTACATTATACTGTTTCAATTTCTCCACCTCACTTGTCGGCGGATCTTTTCCGCCAGAAGTTCGTTGCGCGGGCTAGACGTACGCGCTGTACGTCTAGCCCTTGCGCCTGCTTCTGACGAAAAATCTCTCGTCCAGGAATTCCCACTTTGTATTATTGCCCGAAATCCTGTTATTTCATCAGCTTTTGCAGCGTACAGACCAGCTCGTCGATGGTCTCGTCGTGCCCCTCGCGGATGTCCTGCGCGACGCAGGTGCGCAGATGGTTGGCCAGCAGCTCCTTGTTGAACGCATTGAGCGCCGCGTTCGCCGCCGCGCTCTGCACCAGAATGTCGGGACAGTATGCCCCGTTTTCCACCATCGCGCGGATACCGCGGATCTGCCCTTCGATGCGGCTGAGCCGGTTGATGAGCTTTTTATATTCCTCCGGGCTGCGCTCCTTGCGCCGCGCGGAACAGTGACAGCAGTCGTGCTTTTCCATGTTGCACCCTCCATTTCAGATACCCCATCAGGGTATCTTCACTATATACCCCCATAGGGTATTTGTCAAGCAAAATTTTTGCCTGAGAGACAAATCTCTCAGGCAATTTTATTTTCGCGGCGGCTTTACATTTTCTGCCGGATCGATCGGCGCGGAGATCTCACCATGCGCATCCTCAAACGCCCGGATGCTTTGCCGAATCAACACCAACACGTGGCTGTTGATGCTTCGTCCTTCGTAATCCGCAACATAATTCAGTTTTCGCAGCATCTCTTCTTCCATCCGAATGGAAACGCTCTTGATCGCCATAAAATTCCCTCGTGTAGATATATTGTATATTTATTTTATGGCATTTCTGTGTTAATATGTCCTATATGGATATACCATATATTCACTAAAATCAACAGGAGGGATCGCGAATGGAACAACGTGCCTATTTTGTCTACCGCCCGCGCCGAATTTATGATCTCTGCGTTCCGCATCTGCCGGAACAGGAGCTTGTATTTGAGATCACTGCTGTAAAAGCGCTGTCCAAACTGGATTATGAAAACTTTTCAGAAGATCTGCGGCAGATCGTTCCTTTTTAGACAGCATTCTTCCACCGCACAGCACGATCAAGCAATGTATTCTGATCACCCGCCGAAATGCGGCGGACGGCATCCTCGTCGAGCCGGATGGACGGGGCTTTGTGCTTCGCGCGGCCTATTATTCCGTGCCGTAAACCCGCGCAGTTCGACTTCACGACGTACCTTGTAGGGGCCGATGCCGAGCGCAGCTGTTCGCGA
>USDP01000068.1 GCA_900553545.1 uncultured Eubacteriales bacterium
GCTGGCTAGCGAGGCGTTCACGATGCAGCCGCACCGCGGCGACCTCTTTGAGATGCTCTATCCCGTCTCATCGCGCACAGAAGACGGCCCTGCCCTTGCGCACGCGCGCAGCTTTTCCTATGCGGACGATTTTCACGCCGCAGACGACCAGCGCATCCGCACCAGCTCCGCCGCCTCCGGCACGCTTTTGATGTTCCGCGATTCGTTCGGCAATGCGCTGCATGCCGATCTGGCCGAGGACTTCGGCGAGGCGCTGTTTTCGCGCGCCATGCCATACGACCTTTCGCTGATGGATGACGTGCAGCCGGATACGCTCATCGTTGAGCTGGTCGAGCGCAATCTCTGCTGGCTCTGCACCCGCCCTCCGCTCCTGCCCGCGCCGGTACGTGAACAGACATTTGACGGCGCGACGGATTTTGGAACACTTGACGTGACGCACAGCAGCGCACCATGGGACGACCTCTCGTGCTATACCGGCACGTTTTCCACATTCATGCCGGACGCGGATGCGCCGGTCCATGTGCTGGCAGACGGCGCGTGCTAGGAGGCGTGCCCGACGGAAGATGGCTTCCAGCTCCTGATCTCGCCGTGCGAGTCGCTGACGGTCTATACCGTCTCCGGCGGCGAGGCCATCTGCTTTCAGGCTGTTCTCTCCGATGCAAATCCCTGAGTGCCGCGAAGGAGGACGCTTATGAAAAAACAGTTGATCATCGCCGCATTGCTTCTCGCTCTGGCAGTGCTGGCCTTTATGCTTCTGTACACCGTCACGGTCTATCCCGCGTTTCAAAAGTCCGTCGGCTCTATCGACACGCTCCGGCAAGCGCTCCGCAGCGACGCGATCCTCTATCCCGCCGTGGAAGATCTTTTGCAGGAGCCGAACTATACACTTTCTCTGGATGGACGAACGGTTTTTGCCAAACCGGTCGGCTACGTGATTGACGGCACAGAACCCTATGCGGACACGGAGATCTACTACCTCTTCACCGGCAGTACAACGCCGCACTCCAGTCAAACTACTGTGGAAGAGATCGCATACCGGGATGTACCCATCCGGCGCTGGGATCACGGCAATTTGAACGACAGCGGCGCGTTGTATCGTGTCAACCTGACCTTTTCGCAGGATGGCTATTTCTATACGCTGTCCGCCTCGTTCGGCGGAGCTGCGCTGCAACCCGAGGCGCAGCTCACGCCCGAATTGCGAACCGCACTGGCCACGCATGCGCAGGACACGCTCCTATCGCAGTGCCAGCAGATGATCGACGGATTCTGAATCTCTAAATAACGCTCTATTTTTGCGCACCGGACGCGCTGTTCGCGCCGGCGCGCAATTCTTTCTAATTTAGTATCGACTTTTTCTAACTAGTGAATATAACGCACTAGTGTAAGGAGGAGATACCAAAGCGCAGCGGAAGAACCTTTTCATACTGTCCGCCGGTTTCGTACCGTGATGCCAGCGAACGTTCGCCGCAAGCTATCTTCTGTCCAATCTTTGATTTGAGGTGAACACGTGATGTAGCGCTATGGTTTCATCTACCCATTTGTACAGGGCGTGGTGATGTTCCCGGTCGAATTCTCCACGGTCGCCTGCTTTGCCGTGCCCATCATTCTGCTGATGACGAAAAGACGGCTGCACAGCTGGGCGGCCTATTCCGGTCTGATGGCTGGTTTCTTTTACTACATGGCGATGCTCGCGGCGGGCGGCATGATCTACGGGCAGAATCCACCGCTTGATATTTACATTTCGATGTTCTGCCACAGCTCCATTTACTTCTGCGGTTTCGTGACCATCGGCACAGAGGTATGCAGTGCAAAGGATGCGCCGAAGCTGACGCTGGGTGTCGCATGGGTGGCGGTCCGCGCCGCGTTGCTCCGGCCATTCGTCGCGGACACGAGCCGGCTGCTGATCTACATTCTGCTGGATACCGCTGCGGTCAAGCGGGTGCTCCCGGAAAGTACATGGCCGCTTGCCCTTCTGGTCTATTATCTCGCGGTCGCGGCGTTCGTGCTGTTGACCATTCGCGGCTTCTTCCGCAGAAATCAGAAGCAATATCGCAAATTTCCCGCCCTGCAAGCGGCCTGATCGAACGACCAGCCCCATTGACGTTTCCCAGCTCCTTCCCGCTACGTATTTGGAACCGTGACAAAAAACGTACCTATTTTTCTGGTTATCAGTATTTACTTCTTGCAAAACCGCAGCGCAGGCGTTATAGTAAAAATCGAGAAAGAGAAACGCAAAGGAGCAGTCATCCATGAGAGACATCGCCCGATTTTTCGTCCGCTATCAGATCGACCCGGAAAACCTTCTTTACCTGACCCGCGAGGAGCAGCGGACGGTGCTGCACCTGCTGGACGGCAGCACCGTCACAACCAGCATCCCGCAGAAGGAGATCCGCGCGTGGCTGGGCGACGAGGATTTTATCAACATCTGCAAGGGCGTCACCGTCCGAAAGGATCAGATCGTCGACATCAGCCGGGCCGGCGTCTATACCATGACCGACGGCCGCACGTTCCAGGGCCGCCAGCGCCACCTGGCTGAGCACAAGCTGCTCCGTCAGGAGCTGATGCCTCTCTCGTCCGAGTGCGGCGACGAAGCGCCGAAGTCCCTTCTGAAAAAATGCACGCTGATGGATGCGCTTCCGCTCGCCTTCTGCGTGATCGAGCTGACGTTCGACGCGGCGGGCCACGGCGTCGACTTTGTCTTCCGCTACTGCAACCCCATGATGGCCGTGGTCGAGGGCGTTCCCGTCGAGAACATGGTAAACCGCTCGTTCTACGAGGTCTTCCCGGATGGCGACCGCAAATGGCTTGTCAGCTGTGCAGATACCGCGCTCAACGGCAGCTGCCATACCCTGCGCGATTACAGCCGCGAGCTTGAGCAGAACCTGACGATCCACTGCTATCAGCCCGAGTCCGGCTATTGTGCCTGTCTGCTTCTTCCTGAGGATTAAAGTTTTCGCATGCCCCAAAGACCCCCCGCGAAGAGGGTGGCTCCCGCTGCGGCGGAGACGGGCCGATGAGGGCATCGGCCCCTACAAAGCGCATCCGTAAATGCCCATTGCTGCACAAAAAACATCCCCGTCCCGGGACGGGGTATCTTTTACGGCAGATCAAATTCGCGCTCCAACAGCCCGCGCACCTGCTCCATATTTTTCTCGTTGTACTCCAGTTCGCCGTTGTCAAAAAACAGCGCCGCACTGTAGATGATCGCGCGGACAATGAACGTCTTGCGTTTACGCACATCCGGCGGCATCTGCACTTCCTCGCAATACCGCGATACGACCTCATACGTCTTGATGCTCATCTGCCCGCGCAGCACGCGATATTCCTCGTCGCAATCCTGAAAGCTCTGCATTACGATCCGGCGAAACGCCGGGTGCTCTGTCAGAAAGCGGATGTAGTGCATGCTCACCTGCACCAGCTGCTCCCGTGCGCTGTCATGCTTGCACTTTTCCAGCAGCACCGTCTGCTCCGCGTCGTAGAGCCGATTGATATAGCCGAGGATCTCGGCGATGAACTCGTGTGAATCCTTGAAATGCTTATACGGCGCCGCGCACGACATACCGCACGCCTTCGCCACGCGGCGCGTGGAAAAATGCTGGATACCATATTCGTTCAGTTCTTCCAAACCTGCGAGGATCAGCGCCTCGCGCGTATTTCGAGCGCCCGTATTCTCTTTTGCTCCCATTCCAGTCCGCCGCCTTCCTGTTTTTATTTATTTTACGCAATTTTTCTGCACCCGTCAACCCGAAATTCTGTGAACGTCCGCGCTTGACTAAGCCGGAAATCATGGTATAATTGAGAATAGTTATCACAGTTATCACTGATAGCTGTTTATTTTTCCGTATCAGTTATCGGTGATAACTTAAAATATGTCCATTGGTTATCAGTGATAACTAGAAATTATTTTTTGGAGGAACCTAATTATGTCGGATAAAGTTTTTCAGGCCATCGCAGAGCTGATCGCGGAGCGCAACGACTCCGATCCCGCCGAAATCACCCGTGACACCCGCTTCCAGGATGTCGGCATCGACTCGCTCGACACCGTCGAGATGCTGATGAACCTTGAGGACAAGATCGGCGTCGAGATCGAGCTGTCGCAGAAGGTCGAGACCGTCGGCGAGCTGGTCGACTATGTCGTCGCGCACGCGGAATAAGCCATGATCCATACCGAACTTTGCGATCTGCTCAGCATCGAGTACCCGGTCTTTCAGGGCGGCATGGCGTGGATCGCCGATGGCAAGCTGGCCGCAGCCGTGTCAAACGGCGGCGGCCTCGGCGTCGTGGCTGCGGGCAACGCCCCGGCAGACTATGTGCGCCAGCAGATCCAGATTACCAAATCCCTGACCGAAAAACCCTTCGGTGTCAACATCATGCTCATGAGTCCGTTCGCGGATGAAGTTGCGCAGGTGGCTGCGGAGGAGCGCGTCGCCGTCGTGACGACCGGCGCGGGCAACCCCTCGAAATACATGCAGCTCTGGAAAGACGCCGGAATCAAGGTCATCCCGGTCGTGGCCTCCGTCGCCATGGCGAAGCTGATGACCCGCCTCGGCGCGTCGGCCCTCATTGCCGAGGGCGGCGAGAGCGGCGGGCATGTCGGCGAGCTGACGACGATGGTGCTCGTCCCTCTGGTCTGCGACGCGACCACGCTGCCGGTTCTGGCGGCGGGCGGCATTGCAGACGGCCGCGGCTTTGCCGCCGCGATGATGCTCGGTGCCTGCGGCGTCCAGATGGGGACGCGCTTCCTCTCTGCCGAGGAATGCAGCATCCATCCCACGTATAAAGAAAAGATCGTCAGGGCGGGCGACCTCGCCACGATGGTCACCGGCAAGCGCCTCGGCCATCCCGTGCGCAGCCTCCGCACCGCCTTTGCCCGGAACTACAGCAAGGCCGAATACAGCGCCATGCCCGATGACGAGCTGGAGCAGCTCGGCGTCGGCGCGCTGCGCAAAGCCGTGCAGGACGGCAACTTGGAGGAAGGCTGCTTCCTCTCCGGCCAGATCGCGGCCATGGTCACGAAGGTCGAACCCGCAGCGGATATCGTCCGCAGCGTCGTCGAAGAGGCCGAACCCATCCTGAGAGGAGCCGCGAAATGGGTAAAATAGCCTTCGTTTTCTCCGGTCAGGGCGCGCAGTATCCCGGCATGGGCCGCGAACTTGCTGACCGTTCCCCCGCCGCACGTGCAGTGTTCGCAGCAGCGGATGCCCTCCGTCCCGGCACGTCGGCGCAGTGCTTCTCCGCCTCGATGGAAGAGCTTTGCGAGACGAAGAACACGCAGCCCTGCATGTTCGCCGTCGAGCTGGCGGCGGCTGCCGCGCTGCGCGAGGCCGGCATCCGGGCCGACATGGCCGCCGGCTTTTCCCTTGGCGAGCTGGCCGCGCTGACCTACGGCGGCGCAATGGATTTTGAAACGGGATTTTCTCTTGTCTGCCGCCGCGCGGAGCACATGCAGAAGGCCGCAGAGGCCCGCGATACCGCGATGGCCGCCGTGCTGAAGCTCACGCCAGACGCCGTCATAGCCCTCTGCGCAGACTTTGCCGAGGTCTACCCGGTCAACTTCAACTGCCCCGGCCAGATCACCGTCTCCGCTGCGGCGGAGCAGATGCCCGCCTTCCTCGCGGCGGTCAAGGCCGCCGGAGGCCGCGCCATCCCGCTGAAGGTACGCGGCGGCTTCCATTCGCCTTTCATGGCAGAAGCCGCGACCTCATTCGCAGCGGATCTTGCCGCAGCGAAGCTGAACGCCCCCGCGATCCCGGTCTACGCCAACCGCACGGCGCAGCCCTACGGGGCCGATGTCGCCGGGATGCTTGCCGGGCAGATCGACCATCCCGTCCTCTGGGAGGACTCGGTCCGTGCGATGATTGCCGCCGGAACCGATACGTTCCTCGAGCTTGGGCCGGGCCGGACGCTCTGCGGCCTGATTGCGAAGACGGACGCCTCTGTCCGCACGTTCGCGGCAGAAAAGACCGAAGATTTTGAAAAGCTCCTACAGGAGGTCGCCCCATGCTGACAGGAAACGTAGCACTCATCACAGGCGGCTCGCGCGGCATCGGCGCGGCCTGTGCCAGAAAGCTGGCCGCGCTCGGGGCCGATATTGCCGTCGTCTACGCGGGCAACGCCGAAAAGGCGAACGAGGTCTGCGCCGCGTGCGAAGCGCTCGGCGTCCGTGCCCGCGCGTACCAGTGCGATGTGGCGGATTTCGACGCCGTGAAGCAGACCGTCGCCGCCGTCAAGGCGGAGCTTGGCAGTGTGGATATTCTCGTCAACAGCGCCGGCATCACGCGCGACGGCCTTGTCGCCGCAATGTGCGAAGCAGATTTTGACGCCGTGATCGACACGAACCTCAAGGGCACCTTCAACATGATCCGGCACTGCGCACGCCTGTTCCTGCGGGCGGGTCGCGGCCGCATCGTGAACATCAGCTCCGTCGCGGGCGTCGCCGGCAACGCCGGTCAGGCCAACTATTCCGCCTCCAAGGCGGGCGTCATCGGCCTGACGAAGTCCGTCGCGCGCGAGCTGGCGCCCAAGGGCATCACCTGCAACGCCGTCGCGCCCGGATTCGTCGCGACGGATATGACCGCTGCCCTCCCCCTCACCGATGAGCAGCTCCGCGCAGCCGTGCCGCTTGGCCGGATGGCCAGGCCGGAAGAGATTGCGGACGCGGTCGCCTTTTTGCTCCAATCGGACTACATCACCGGACAGGTATTGTGCGTTGATGGTGGAGTCGCCATCTAGATCACCAGAGAATGAGGTGAAACAATGAACGAAGCTGAAATCCGTAAATACGCCCGCCTCATGCAGGAGCTTGGGCTGACCGGCCTTGAGGTCAAGGAAAACCTTGGCGTTGTGCGCCTCGAACGCGCAGGTGCCGCATCTCCCGCCGTCATGACCGCCGCCGCGCCTGCCGTGCAGGACGTGCCCGCAGCTCCGGCCTCGTCCGAGGTACGCTCCCCGATGGTAGGCATCTTCTATGCCGCGCCCGCCGAGGACGCCGAGCCGTTCGTCGAAGTGGGCCGCCGTGTCAAAAAGGGCGACACGCTCTGCGTGATCGAGGCGATGAAGCTCATGAACGAGATCACCGCCGAACAGGACGGCACGATCGTCGAGATCTGCGCGCAGAACGGGCAGGCCGTCGAATACGGCACGCCCCTGTTCCGCTATGAGGAGGGCTGAGATGGATCGCGAAGAACTGATGACCATATTGCCCCACCGCGACGGGATGCTCCTGCTCGACCGTGTCGAGCGCGAAGAAGATGTCGCACACGGCTTTTTCCGCATCCCCGAGGACGCATGGTTCCTGAAGGGCCATTTTCCCGGCAACCCCATCGTCCCCGGCGTGATGCTCTGTGAGATCCTGGCGCAGTCGGTCTGCGTGCTGCTGCAAAGCGAGATGACGAACGATCTCCAACCCCTCTACACTGGGCTGAACAACGTCCGCTTCCGCGCCCCGGTGCGACCGGGCGACCTGTTCGAGACGCGCTGCCGCATCACGAAGGCCAGACGCCCCTTTTTCTTTGCCGAAGGCAGCGGCTTCGTCGGCGATAAGCTCGCCGTCAAGGCCGAGTTTTCCTTCGCACTGATGGAGAAATCGAATGTTTTCTAAAATTCTGATTGCGAACCGCGGCGAGATCGCCGTCCGCATCATCCGCGCCTGCAAGGAGATGGGCATTGCCTCCGTCGCCGTCTACTCCGAGGCCGACCGCGACTGCCTGCATGTCGCCCTCGCCGACGAGTGCGTCTGCATCGGTCCGGCCTCGCCGAAGGACAGCTACCTCTGCCAGGAGCGCATTCTCTCCGCCGCGCTGCTCACCGGCGCGCAGGCCATCCACCCCGGCTACGGCTTCCTCTCCGAAAATGCGGAGTTTGCCGCAGCCTGCCGGAAAAACGGCATCGCCTTCATCGGCCCGGACGCCGAATGCATGGCCCGCCTGAGCGATAAGACCAGCACGAAGGAGGCGTTTGCCAAAACGGCGCTCCGCCCCATCCCGGGCGCTGGCGTGCTCTCCTCCGCCGAACAGGCCGCCAAAGAAGCCGAATCCATCGGCTATCCCGTCATGCTCAAGGCCCGCTCTGGCGGCGGCGGCCGCGGCATCCGCGTCATCCATTCGCGGGGCGAGCTGCTTCAGGCCTATCCTCTGGCCGTGGCCGAGAGTGAAGCCGCCTTCGGCGACGGAGCCGTTTATCTTGAAAAATACGTCCATCCCGCGCGCCACATCGAGGTGCAGATCCTCGCCGACGAGGAAGGCCATGTCGTCTGCCTCGGCGAGCGC
>USDP01000069.1 GCA_900553545.1 uncultured Eubacteriales bacterium
TCGACAAGCTGCTCATGCAGCTCGAGCGAGTTCCAGTCACGGTTTGCGTCGGTTAAGACGGCCTTGAGCGCCACGGGCGGGAGTCCTGTGGTCTTCCAGCTCTGCAAAAAACGGGAGAGCAGCGTCTCCGGGAAGTGGGCGAAGAGGAGCATTTCCTCGGAAAAGCCTGCGCCGTCGTATAGCGATTCCATGCTGCCGCAGTCGCCGGTGAAGCTGCCGAGCGGCTGGAGATACTGCCAAGTCTCGACGGCGGCCACGCGGACGCCGGAACGCATCGCGAGCATCCGGGCCTTCGCCGCCTTTTTGGCGGGCAGGTTCCAGGTGAGAAGTATGGGCGTCATGCACGCGCCTCCTTTCGCAGAAAGCCGATGTAGGCCAGAAGGCCCGCGATCGACCAGAAATAAGCCATCATATACGGCTCTTCAAAGATGTTTTCAAAGAAGCAGTGGACGATCACGCCGCAGAGGCCCGCAAACATGCCGGCGCAGAGCGGGAAGAGCCGGTCAAGCCCAGCCTTGAAGTCCTGCGCCTTGCGGGAAAGCGCCCGGCAGGCTGCGCCGAGGAAGCCGAGCAGCATCAGGCAGAACGCGGCCAGGCCGCTGTAGCCCATCTCAACCATGGTTTTGAGGAAATAGTTGTCGACGTAGAAATAGTCGGTATGGTCGAGCACCTGATTCTGCATGGCGACGGCACCGCCGAACATCCCTTCGCCCACGCCGACCCACGGATTTCCGGAATAAAACAGGTTCAGCGCATTGAGCTTGCGCCCCGCGCGGCCGCCGCTGGGGTTGGCGGCGGGGAAATCGTCAGTAAAGAGGAAGCCGATGCGCGTTCGCACGAACGGCACGAAGCAGGCTCCAATACCCGCCACGGCGAGCAGCGCGAGCAGCCGCCGGTCGACCAGCAGGACGAAGATCACGACGGCGATCGCCATCGCGACCCACGAGGCGCGCGACATCGTGAACAGGCACGCGATGCACATCAGGATCGTGCCGATCCAGGCCGCGATCTTCCATTTCGTGTCCTTGACGTAGTAGGCGAGGCCCGCGCACATCGGCGCAACCATCACCATAAAGTCGCCCATGATGTTGGGGCTGCCGAAGATCGAGTAGACGCGGGTGCGGACGGCGGTCTCGGTATGGGTCATCCAGCTGGCCGGGATGGGCACGGCGACGATATACTGGTAGATGCCGTGCAGCGCGAGCAAGACGCCGAGGCCGACGAGCGCACCGTAGAGGCGCATGACGTCCCGGTCGTCCCGGAGAATGCGCGTGACGATGAAGAACCAGAGCAGATACTGGCACGAGGCGCGGAAGCCGGACACCTGGATGGAGAAGAACGGCGCGTTGACGTTCATGAGCACGAAGCTGGCGGTCAGGAACAGCAGGATGCCGCAGTCCATCGGCGTGGTGCGGGCGGCGAGGGGCGATCTCGCTTCGACGCGCTGCCCGCAGATCCAGAGCGCGGCAAAGAGCAGCAGCGCCTCGTCCCACATCGAACTGAGCACCGGGATGGCCAGCAGATCGCGCAGCACATAGTCGATGCCGGCATAGAGTCCGATGCAGACCAGAATCAGGCCGGTCACGCCGCCGGAGAACAGCCACGAGAGAATACGGCTATTCTGCCCGCAGCGGAGCACCGCGCGGTAAATGCGGCAGAGCACGGAGGATTCGATGGCGGCGCGGAGCTTTGTTTTGCGGGAAAGGCGCGCGTTTTCGTTCGTAAATGCGCGCGTATAGCGCGAAGAAGCCAGCGCGCGCGGCTCCGCGCCGAGCCAACGGGCGAGCGTCCGGTGCGTGCCGGAAGCGCGATAGCAGCGTCCGATGGCTCCGAAGACGCGGCTGCTCTGCCCGAGGGCCGCGAGCCACAGCCAGACGGCGCGCAGCACGCGGCAGGTCAAACTGGAAGCGATCATGGCGTCACTCCGCAACGGTCATCGCGGTGATGATGCCCGTCAGCTCAAATTCGCTGGTTTTGACGATATATTCGTACCCGACGCGCACCTCCTGCGCGCCGACTTTGTAGACGTTGCCGGTGAACTGGCCGCGGCCTTCGATGGTCACGGCGAGGTCGACATGCGCGCTGTCGGCGCGGTCTGTGACGGCAGCGTCGGTGATGGCGGCGTCAACGACCTTGGAATTGTTGACGAGAGACTTGCCGATCTGCGTCGAGGCAAACTCCGCCGCTTCGCGGTTCACGTCTTCGACGGTGACGGTATAGGTGATGGTGCGGCCCGTGTCGGCGACGGTCTCTGCGGCCTTTTTGCCCACGAGCTTCCACGCCACGGCGGCGACGGCCGCGATGAGCAGGATGATGACCAGCAGATCGATGAGATTGAGCTTTCCGAACAGACGACCTTTTTCGTCGATGATCTTCATATGATACCTCCAAATTGCATTGCGACGTTGATTTGACAAACCAAATCGAGTATAATATAGCGTATTATAGGTCAGGTTACAAGAAAAATTTCTTTGGGGTTTATAGATATGAAAATACTGCATCTCATTTCCGGCGGCGATGTGGGCGGCGCGAAGACGCATGTGCTGTCGCTGCTGGAAGGCCTGGACAAGACGCAGACGGTGCGGCTGGTCTGCTTTATGGACGGGCCGTTTGCGCAGGAGGCGCGGGAGCTTGGCATCGACACCGTCGTGATGGACTGCGGCGTCGCCGCGAGCATCCGCGCGCTGGCGCGCATGATCGAGGACGAGCGCTTTGAGGTCGTCCACTGCCACGGTGCGCGGGCGAACATGACCGGCGCGATCTTGCGGCGGACGATCCATGTGCCAATCGTGACGACCGTCCACAGCGACTACCGGCTCGACTATCTGGGCCGCCCGCTGCACCGGCTGACGTTCGGCACGATCAATACGATCGCGCTGCGCTGCTTTGACTATCACATCGGCGTGTCCGACGCGGTGAGCCAGATGCTGATCGAGCGCGGCTTTGACCCGCAGACGATGTTCTCCATCTACAACGGCGTCGATTTTACGCCGCGGACGCCCGCGATGGACCGCGCGGCGTATCTGAAAAGCGTCGGCCTTGCGGCCGGGGCGGACGACGTTGTGTTTGGCATCGCGGCGCGGCTGAACCCGGTGAAGGACGTGGCGACGCTGATCCGCGGCTTTGCCCTTGCGGCGAAGGAGCACCCGAACATCCGGCTGCTCATTGCGGGCGACGGCGAGGAGCGCGAAATGCTCGAAAAGCTGGCGGCAGAGCTATGCCCGAAGGGGAGCTATGTGTTTGCCGGGTGGGTGACGGACATGGACAGCTTCTACCATGCGCTGGACGTGAACACGCTGACCTCTCTTTCTGAGACGTTCCCCTACGCAATCACCGAGGGCGCGCGGATGCACTGCGCGACGATCGCCTCGGATGTGGGCGGCATCCCATACATCATTGAGCACGGCGTGACCGGGCTGCTGTTCCATCCGCAGGACGCCGAGGCCCTCGGCGCGTGCATCGGCCGTCTGGCCGAGAGCCGCGCAATGCGCGAACAGCTCGGCGAGAATCTCTATGAAAAGGCGTCGCGCGAGTTTTCCATCGATGCGACCGTCGGCAAGCAGATCGAAATTTATCAGACCATCCTGCGCCGCACGGCCCGCGCGAAGGAAAAGCGCCGGGGCGTCCTAATCTGCGGAGCCTATGGCAAGGGCAACGCGGGCGACGACGCGATCTTGAAGGCGATCCTCGCGCAGATGCGGCACATCGACCCGGATATGCCCATCTACGTCCTCTCGCATAACCCGAAGCAGACGCGGCTGCGCTACCATGTCGGCTCTGTCCATGCGTTCGACCCGTTTGCGTTTCTGCCCATCATGCGGCGGACGAAGCTGTTCCTCTCCGGCGGCGGGAGCCTGATTCAGGACGAGACGAGCACGCGGAGCCTGCACTATTATCTGATGAGCATCCGGCTGGCCAAGCGCTGCGGCAACAAAGTCCTGATGTACGGCTGCGGCATCGGGCCGGTCCATTCTGCGTCCAACCGCCGCCATGCGGCGAAGGTCATCGACCGCTGCGTCGATGCCATCACGCTCCGCGAAGACCTGTCCGCAGAGGAGCTGCGCAGCATGGGCGTGACGCGGCCCGCCGTCCACATCACGGCAGATCCGGCGCTGCTGCTCCAGCCGGGGACGGACGGCGCGGTGGACAGCTTCCTGCTCAGCCAGAAGCTCGACCCGGCGGGCGGCTATGCGCTCTTTGTGCTGCGCCCGTGGCACGAGTTTGCGCAGAAGAAGCAGTGCTTCGTCGAGGCAGCGGAGTATGTCCATGAAAAATACGGCCTGACGCCGGTGTTTTTCGCGCTGGAGCCAAACCGCGACCTCGGCGTGACGCGCGAGGTGCGCGCGGCGCTGCACTGCGAGAGCGTGCTGCTGCCGACGCCAGAGGACGAGACGCTCATCATCGGCATGATGAAGCGGATGCGGCTCGTTGTGTCGATGCGGCTGCATACGCTGATCTTCGCGTCGAGCGTGGGCGCGCCGCTCGTCGCGGTGTCGTATGACCCGAAGGTCACGGGCTTCATGCGCTACATCGGGCAGAAGCACTGCACCGCGTTTGAGACGCTGACGCCGGAGGGCCTGCGCGGCGAGATCGACGCGGCCCTTGCCGCGCAGGAGCGCTATGACGTGTCGCACCTGCATGCGCTCGCCGAAGAAAATGAGCAGATTGCCCGGAAGCTGATGGAGGAAGCCTGAATGAGACAGATCGTTTGTCTGGCCACGTCGCCGTGGTACCCGATCCCGACCCGCAAGCAGCAGGTCATGAGCCGCATCCCGGACGCGGAAATTCTGTATTTTGACCCATCCGCGACCATCATCGCCCCGCTGCGCGACAAGCACGCGAAGCTGCTGATGACGAAATACAAGGAGCCGCCGGTGCATCCGCAGGAGAATATCACGGTCTATTCGCTGCCGCCGGTGCTGCCGTTTTTCTATAAGAAACGATTCATCAACCGCATCAATCAGAAGAAGATCGCAAAATTCATCCGCGAAAAAATGAAAGAGCACGGATTTGAAAATCCGGTGCTCTGGGTGTATTCGCCGGTGACGGTCGACCTCGTCGACCTTGTGCCGCACAGCGCCCTCGTTTACGACTGTGTGGATCGCCACTCGGCCTACGGCGGGCTGATGGACCCGGCGCTGGTGGACGCGATGGAGCTGGAGCTGGCAGGAAAGACGGACATGACGTTCGCGACCGCCGAGGCGCTGGCGGAGCGGCTGCGGACGGCGCAGCCGAAGACGCGCTTCATCCCGAACGGCGCGAACTTTGAGCGCTTCGCCGAGGCGGCGAAGCCGCAGCCCGTGCCGGACGATCTGAAAGACATTCCGCATCCGCTGTTCGGCTTCGTCGGCGCGCTGCAAAGCTGCATCGAATACGATTTCGTGGAGCAGGCGGCGAAGGCCCGGCCGGACTGGCACTTCGTCTGGATCGGGAAGGAAAAGCCGGGCGTCGACCTCTCGGCGCTGCGCGCGCTGCCGAATAACCACTTCCTCGGCATGAAGCCCAACGAGCAGCTGCCGCAGTATCTGGCGCATTTTGACGCCTGCCTGAATCTGTTTGCGAAGAGCGATCTGAGCAAGGACGTCAGCCCGCTGAAATTCTATGAATATCTCGCGACCGGGCGGCCCATCGTCTCCACGCGGCAGCCGGATCAGATCCTGCAGTATGCGCCGCTCATCCACATCGCGGACGACGCGGCGGGGTTTGCGGCGGCGTGCGAGGCCGCACTTCGTGACACGCAGCCGGAGCGCACCGCGGCCCGCATCGAAGAGGGACGCAAAAGCTCGTGGGACGCGCGCGTCGCGCAGATGTGCGATGTGCTCGCGGAGCAGGGGATTTTTTGAGCGCGGAAAGACAGAAATAAAAGGCCCCCTCTACCAAGAGGGGGGCTTTTTTGCTTACGTGGCGGTCTTCGCGCAATTTGTGCAGCTGTCCTTGGCGGGGATGCAGGAATCGTTCTTGCTGGGGAAGAAAGCGTCCATCGGGAACTCGATCTGGCCGAAGACCTCGCAGGGCGATTCGGTGTTGGAGCTGCCGACGTTCTTGCACGTCTTTGACGGGATGCAGTAATCGAACGTCGGGATGAGCAGCTGCGTGCTGCGCTCAAGCCGCGCGATGGAGAACTGTCCGATTGTGACGAGCAGACGCTTGCTCTCGCCGTCGAGGACGAGCTGCTCTTCGAAGCAGCCGAGGATGGCCTCCGGGATGACCGGGGGCGACGGCGGGCAGCAATTACAGCTGCAGACCTCCTGCACGCGCGAGCCGAGGATCATCGGGTCGACGACCTCGACGATGGCCTCCGGCACGTTTCCGGCCTGGATGGCCTGCTTGCAGAGGCAGCTGACGCCGCTCCGGCTCGAGAAACTGCGCGCGCTCGTCTCGCCGCCGAACATGACGAGCCGCTTCGAGAAGATGGCGAGTCCTGTGACCGTCGTCGGGCGGCCGCCGGCGGCGGACGCATCGGCGATGACGCGGTAGTAGAACGTGAGGTCGACCGTGTAGTAGCCCGTGGAATAGGGGACGGTCTCGACGTGGACGCCGACGTGCAGCAGCTCAACATAGCGTGCCTTTGCGCTGACCGCGCAGTCGAGCGCCTGCTGCGACGGGACCGTTAAGTACACCTGAAGATCTTCGATGCAGTCCTTGGCCAGACAGCTGTCGCTGATCTTGTCGGTATGGACGCAGACGGCCTCGCGGATGCCGCGCAGATCACAAGCCGTCCCGGCCTGATTGTTATCTGACATTCTGATACCCTCCTGACATGATGATAAACTTCGCATTTGGCGCATGCCGCTCGGCGGCCAATGCGGAGGCTTTCATAACAGTTTATGCCGGACGGGGAAAATGTGAAACCGGGACGGAGCAAGGCGGGTTTTTCCGGGAAAACATGGACAAATCCACGCGCGTGTGGTATGATAGGGACATTCTAAACTGGCGGGGTATGCGCAGATGAAACAGGATGTGCTGGGGCTGCAATTTGACAATGTTACGATGGACGAGGCGGTGGCGCGGGCAGAGGAGCTGCTTGAGGCGCCGGGCGCGTCGATCGTCGTCACGCCGAACGCCGAGATCGGCTATGAGGCGCTGCACGACGCGCAGTTCCGCGCGCTGCTGAACGGGGCGGATCTCGTCCTGCCGGACGGCGCGGGCGTCGTCCTCGCGGCGAAGCTGCGCAAAACGCCGCTGAAGCAGAAGGTCGCGGGCGTGGACTTTGCAGACCGGCTGCTCGGCGTGCTGGCCGAGACGGGAAAGACGCTGTACCTCCTCGGCGGCAAGCCGGGCATCGCGGAGCTGGCCGCAGAAAAAATGCGGGAAAAGCATCCGGGCCTCCAGATCTGCGGAACGGCGGACGGCTATTTCAAGGACGAGGGGCCGGTGATCGGGAAGATCAACGCGGCGAAGCCCGATGTGCTGTTCGTCTGCGTCGGCGCGCCGAAGCAGGAGATTTTCATGCATGCGCACAGGGACGAGCTGGACGTGCGGCTGATGGCGGGCCTCGGCGGTTCGCTGGATGCGTTCGCAGGCACGGTGAAGCGCGCGCCGAAGTGGATGATCCGCTGCAACCTCGAATGGCTCTACCGCCTGATCAAAGAGCCGAAGCGCTTCGGGCGGATGATGCGCCTGCCGAAGTATCTCTGGGCGGCGCTGACGGTGCGGAGTAAAGGATAACAGAAATGGGAAAACTGATCGTATTTGAAGGAACAGACGGAAGCGGCAAGTCCACACAGTTTGAATTGCTGGCCAAACGGCTCGAAGCGGAGCAGATCGGCTTTCAGCGGCTGCGCTTCCCACAGTATGAAGAGCCGTCGTCGGCGCTGATCCGGATGTATCTCGGCGGCGCGTTCGGCGACGACCCGGAGGCCGTGAACGCCTACGCCGCGTCGACGTTTTACGCGGTCGACCGATATGCGTCCTATCAGTGCGTGTGGAAGGATTACTATCAGGGCGGCGGGTTCGTCGTGTCCGACCGGTACACGACGTCGAACGCTGTACATCAGGGCAGCAAAGTACCGGAAGGGGAGCGGGCGGAATTTTTCCGCTGGCTCTACGACCTTGAGTATGACCGGATGGGTCTGCCGCGGCCGGATCTGGTGGTGCTGCTGGATATGCCGGTGGAGCTGAGCGAGCAGCTGATGCGAAAGCGCGAGCAGAGCACCGGCACGCACGCCGACATCCATGAGCGCGACGAGGATTATCTGAAAAAGTGCCGCGATGTGGCGCTGCACGCGGCCAAGTATTACGGCTG
>USDP01000070.1 GCA_900553545.1 uncultured Eubacteriales bacterium
AACTTCGACAATATATTGGAAAGAATGGCGGAGAGAGTGGGATTCGAACCCACGGCACATTGCTGTGTCACTGGTTTTCAAGACCAGCTCCTTAAACCGCTCGGACATCTCTCCGAATACCGGCCTCAAAGGCCGAGATTTATTCTAGCATACCCATTTCTGTTTGTCAATCGCTTTTCTGGAAATGACGAGGATTTCTCGAAGTGTTCTTGGCAGAAAATATGAAAGAATCGTAAATCTTTTGAAAAAAGGTCTTCCAGCTCTTGACGGGCGTGCTATAATACATTTGTTAAAAATTAAAACAGAAGGTGTTTTTATGACCAGAATCGATATTTATTCCGGCTTTCTCGGCGCGGGCAAGACGACGCTCATCAAGAAGATGATCAAGGAAGCCTATTCCGGCGAAAAGCTCGTGCTGATCGAGAACGAATTCGGCGAGATCGGCATCGACGGCGGCTTTTTGCAGGAGGCCGGCATCGCCATCACCGAGATGAACTCCGGCTGCATCTGCTGCTCGCTCGTGGGCGACTTCGGCAAGGCGCTGGAGAAGGTTGTGGCCGAGTACGCGCCCGACCGCATCCTGATCGAGCCGTCCGGCGTCGGCAAGCTGTCGGACGTCATCAAGGCTGTGCAGCGCGTGACGAATGACGAAGTGAAGCTCGGCAATTTTGTCACCGTAGCGGACGCGACGAAGTGCAAAATGTATATGAAGAACTTCGGCGAGTTCTACAACAACCAGATTGAGACGGCCAACACCATCATCCTCTCCCGCACGGATGGCATGCCCGAGGCCAAGCTCGACGCCTGCGTTGACCTGATTCGCGAGAAGAATCACGACGCCGTGATCGTTACCACGCCGTGGCCGGAGCTGACCGGGGCGCAGATCGAAGAGGCCATGGAGAAGAAGACCTCCATCGCGCTCGAACTCGAGAAAATGGAAGAAGAGGCGCACCACCATCATCATCACGACGACGATGACGACGAGTGCGACGACCCGGATTGCAGCTGCCATCATCACCATCATGACGACGATGATGACGACGAGGACGAGCATGAGCATCATCACCACCATCACGACGATGACGACGAGGACGAGCATGAACACCATCACCACCATCATCATGACGATGACGACGATGACGAGTGCGACGATCCCGACTGCTGCTGCCACCATCACCATGATGAGGACGGCGAGCACCACCATCATCACCACCATCACCACGGCCACGACGCCGACGAGGTGTTCGTCAGCTGGGGTGAGGAGACGCACAAGAAATTTACCAAGGCTGAGATCGAGAGCTGCCTGAAGGCGCTCGAGGACGCGGAGAAATACGGCGTGGTGCTGCGCTGCAAGGGCTATGTGGCGAACGCCGAGGGCGGCAAGTGGATTCACTTTGACTACGTCCCGGGCGAGCCGGATATCCGCGAGGGCGGCGCGATGGTCACGGGCCGCATCTGCGTGATCGGCTCGAAGCTGAACGAACAGGCCGTGGCCGAGCTGTTCGGCACGGCGCACTGAGGAGCAGACGATGCAACAGATCCCAATGTATGTCTTCACCGGCTTTCTGGAGTCCGGCAAGACGAAATTCATTCAGGAGACGCTGGAAGATCCGCGCTTCAACTCCGGCGAGAAGACGCTCCTGCTCGTGCTCGAAGAGGGCGAGGAGGAATATGACCTCTCCCGTTACCCGAGCCAGAACGTCTATCTCGAGACGCCGGACTACGATGAGCTCAGCCCGGAATTTCTCGAGGGGCTGCGCAGGAAGTACAACGCCGAGCGCGTTGTGGCCGAGCTGAACGGCATGCATCAGGCGGCGGATTTCTACATGAAAACGCCGGATTCCTGGGTGATCGCGCAGGAGGTCATGTTTGCTGATGCGCAGACATTCCAGGGTTATAATGCCAATATGCGCCAGTTGGTCGTGGACAAGCTGATGGGCGCGGAGCTGGTCGTGCTCAACCGGATGACGCCGGGAGCGGACATCATGCCGTTCCACAAGATCGCCCGGGCGGTCAACCGGAAGATCGATATTATGTACGAATACACCGACGGCACAAGCCAGTTCGACGAGATCGTCGACCCGCTGCCGTTCGACATCAACGCGAGCGTCATCGAGATCAAGGACGAGGATTACGCCCTGTTCTACCGTGACATCACCGAAGAGCCGAAGAAATACGACGGAAAGACGGTCTCGTTCAAGGGGCAGGTCGCGCGTCTGCGCCGCGAGAAGGAGGGCATGTTTGCACCCGGCCGTTTCGTGATGACCTGCTGCGAGGCGGACATCACGTTTATGGGCTTGCCGTGCAAATTTGTCGGCAGCGAGGGCCTCAAGCCCCGGTCGTGGGTACAGGTGACGGCGAAGGTCACGGTGCAGCGCCATCCGCTCTACAAGGGCGTTGGCCCGATCCTGACGGCGCTGACCGTTGCCCCGGCCAGCGCGGCAGCGCAAGAGGTCGCAACGTTCTGAATAAGACAGCAAAACGCCTCTCTGCATCTTGCAGAGAGGCGTTTTTGTGTCTTTATTCCAGAGTACCGTTGCCGCCGGTGTTCAGGCAGGTGAGGTCGTCGCGCATGACGAGGACAACATCCGGCTGATAGTCCCGGATGTATTCGGTGAGCGACGTTTCAGAATAGTGCCGGAAATCGAGGCTCCGCATCTCGCCGAAGCTGCGATAACAGAGCGTTTCAAAGGCGTTTGTAAACGAATCGCCGACGATCAGGATCTTTCCAAGCTCCGGCCGGCCGGTCTGGACAATGGTTTCGCCCATGTCGCCGCCCATGTAGGCGGTGTAATAGGCTTCCGCGCCGGAGGCGTCGATCATGGGGCGGTCGGTGCGTTCGCCGTTGTCCCAGCGGGAATAGGGGATGGACTCCGAAAAATCAGATTGGAACTGCTCCGAGACAGGGGACAGGCCGTACAATTTCCGATTGTAGGTGCCGAGGAAGGCTTGAGCTGTGACCTGTATATCTGGCTGCACGAATGGCAGCTCCAGCGCATCGCAGACCGTTTGATAGGCCAGCGCCGCACCTTTGAGGGTGTAGTGATGGTCGACCGTGGAATAGTATTCCGTGAGATCGTCCGCGGCGCGGTAGGTCTCCGTCAGGTCGAGCAGGGGAACGCCGTGCGCCTCCATCGCGGCGGTGAAGGCCGCGCGTGTGGCGTCATACTGTGCGGCGCGGTTTTCCATCCAGTCCGGGTAGTAGTCCCGCAGGGCCGAGCGCTGCTCCGGGACGAGGACGTAGCAGAACTGCCCGCCTGCATCCTTGGTCGCGGCCTGAATGGCCGCGAGACTCTCAGCCATCGCATCGGCTCGCTTTTCGAGCTTTCCGACGCGGTAATCCGCGATCTCCGCCACCGGGAGCAGGACTTCCGAACCGAGCACCACATCCTCCACCACGGGCCGATGCAGCACGCGCATCTGGAACCAGACGCCGAATTTTAAAATGGCGTTGCGTTTGTAGAGGTGGTCTTTCAGAAAATCCTCGGTCTGCGCGGCGGTGTCTCCCGTCCAGAGCGCGGCGGCAGAAACCTCCGGCTTGCCCGCGAGGGCGCGGTTTTCCTGTGCAGACCAGCCGGTGGGGTTGGTCAGTACGCCATAGGCCGTCAGCAGCGGCACGAGCACCAGCACGAGCAGAAAGCCGAGGCACAGCAGCTTCTTTGTCAGTTTCATGGCCGCACCTCCTAAAACTGCGCGTAGATGAATGCCTGCATCGTGGAGCCCGTCATCGCCAGCAGTGACAACGCGAAGACCGCGCCAAGCAGGACGAGCTTGACCCAGCGGCCCGCCGTGCTGCCTTCCAGCTGTTCCAGCAGCCGCTTGCCGATTGGGGTGCAGAGCGCCAGCGCGGCCGCCAGCTGCAAGCCATACTGCCGCAGCGTCAGCAGGAAGAACGGCGCGTCCGCGCCCGTCCCCTCGCCGAGGAAGCAGAGCGCGCGCAGATATTTGCCTGCCGCGCCGAGACTCGGGCTGTTGAAGATGATCCAGCCGATCAGGATGGCGAGCAGGGCATAGATATGGCGGAGGATCTTCGGCGCCTTTTGCAGCCAGCGGCCCAAAAACAGCTTCTCCAGAATCAGCAGCGCCGCGTACCACGCGCCCCACGCGACGAACGTCCATGCGCTCCCGTGCCAGAGTCCCGTGAGCAGCCAGACGACGCAGAGATTCAGGATCTGCCGCGCTTTGCCTCTGCGGTTGCCGCCGAGGGGGATATAGACATAGTCGCGGAACCACTGCGAGAGCGTCATGTGCCAGCGCCGCCAGAAGTCCGTGACGGAATCGGCAAGATAGGGGTAGTTGAAATTCTCTGGCAGCGCGAAGCCGAACATCCGGCCAAGGCCGAGGGCCATGTCGGTGTAGCCCGCGAAGTCGAAGAAAATTTGCAGCGCATAGCAAATCGCGCCGAGCCACATTTTCCCCGGCGTCAGCGCCACGGCGGACAGCACGAACACCTGCGAGGCAATCTTGCCTGCCGCTTCGGCCAGCAGAACCTTTTTCCCGAGGCCGAGGATGAAACGTTCGATGCCGGTCGGGAGATCGGCTCTGCGCTGCGCAAGCTGCGGCGCAAGGCCGTCATAGCGCATCAGCGGACCCTGCGCGGCCTTGGGGAAGAACGTGAAATAGAGCAGCAGACAGCCAAAGCTCCGCTCCGCCGGGATCGTGCCTCGCCGGACGTCCGCCAGATAGCTGATGGCGAGGAACGTGAAAAACGAGACGCCGAGCGGCGCGGCGATCGTCGGGATCGCGGCGTTCAGCCCGGTCAGCCGGTTCCAGTTGTCGGTCAGAAAGCCGGTATACTTGAAATAGCAGAGCGCCGCAATGCAGACCACGATGCCGAGCGTCTGCCAGCCGCGCCCGCGCAGCCGCGCCAGCAGCCACACCACAAAGCTCAGCGCAAGCAGTACGGACAGCCCGCGCAGCCCGGAGCAGGCGTAGAACGCGAGGCTCAGCGCGAGCAGCGCGGCATTCTGTGCGCGCAGATGCTTCCGCGTCAGAAACGCGAGCAGCAGCGCCAGCGGCAGAAACAGGAAGAGAAAGGAAAAGTTTGTGATCTGCATCTCAGTTCGGGTATCTCAGAATTTTATCCGCCTGCTTTTCGGCCTGGGACTTCAGCTTGTGCTTGTTGCCCTTGGCGTCGACAATGTAGGTGTTCTCCAGCTCTGCGACGAGATTTTCGCGGAATGCCGCGATATACTCGCGCCGCAGCCGGTCGCGCTCAAGGATCTCTTCTTCCGTCAGACCCTCGGCCTTGGCCTTGCGGGCCAGCTCGTTGATGCGTTCGATTCTGGATTTGTCCATAGTAGCCTCCTAGATGTACCGGCAGATCTCAATGGAGATCCGCCCTTTTTTGTGTTTCCGCCGACGGCCTCCAGCCGCATTTTACCAAGTCCCCGCACCGAGATCACATCGCCCTCGGCAACGAGGCGGTCGGGCTTGGCGCAGAGCGTGTAATTCAGCTCCGTTTTGCCCGCAGCGATGACCTCCGCTGCGCGCGAACGGCTGAGCGCGAAGCCCTCGGCCACGACACCGTCGAGCCGCAGGGAGGAGACCGTGCCGCGGATCTGCTTCGTCTTCTGCTCCGGCGCTTCGAGCGCGGAGAGCGGGATCTGCTCGAGATGCAGCCGCGTCCGGCCTGCGTCCGTCAAGTTTTGCAGGACGTAGGGCAGGATGTCGCGCGTGACGAGAAAGTCGCAGCGGCCCGTGGCTACGTAGATATCGCCGACGGTTTCCCGCTTGATGCCGCAGCCCATCAGCGCGCCGAGAAAATCGCGGTGCGAGAGCGAGTCGCGCTCAAAAAAAGCGGCGCGCACGGCGGCGACCGGACCATCCTCGCCCGTCAGCCAATCCTCGTCCAGATAGTCCGGCAGGTAGCAGCTGATCTCGCGCTCCGCCGTGGAAAGCCCGCCGAAAAAGCGGATCGGCGCGCCGCGCAGCACCTCGCAAACGAGCATCTGTTCCCGTTTCGAGAGGAAATTCGTCGCCGCCGGGATGTCCCGCTGCACGGCGGTATCCAGCTTTTCACACACGCGCACGAGCAGCATTTCTTCCTCGCGCGTCGCGGCGAGGTGCGCGATCTGTTCGCGTCTGTCCATGGCGGGGCCTCCTTTATACGTTCGCTCGCAATGTATTGTACCAGCCGAATTGACACTTGGCAAGTCCGACAAGATGGTTTATACTAGATAATATTCATTTTTCAACAACGGAGGACGCGCATGAAAGTCTTGATCATTGGCGGCGGGGCCAGCGGAATGATGGCCGCGCTGAGCGCGGCGGAGGACGGCTCGAACCGCGTGATGCTGCTCGAGCGGCAGGGCCGCGTGGGCCGCAAGTTGCTGGCCACGGGCAATGGCCGCTGCAACCTGACGAATCTCGGCGCGGACGCTTCGCGCTATCATGGGGCTGCGCCGGAGTTCGTAAAACCGGCGCTGGAACGCTTCGGCGTGCAGCGGACGCTGGACTATTTTCGTGCGCTGGGACTTTTGACCGTGGCAGAGGCGGACGGCAAGGTCTATCCGCTGAGCGATCAGGCGTCGAGTGTGCTCGATGTGCTGCGCTTCGCGGTGGAGCTGCGCGGCGTGACGGTCGTGCCGTCGTGCGATGTGATCGAGGTCAAGAAAAAGGCGCGCGGCTATGAAGCCGTTTCTGCGACGGGGGAGAAGTATTTCGGCGATAAGCTGATCGTCTGCTGCGGTGGCTGCGCGGGCAAGCGCCTCGGCGGCGTGAAGTCCGGCTATTTTCTGCTCGGACAGCTCGGCCATTCCTGCACGGCGCTCTATCCGTGCCTGACGCAGATCGAGACCGACCCGACGTGGGTCAAAGCGCTCAAAGGCGTCCGCGCCGATTGCCGTGTCGCGCTGCGGCGCGGCGGGCGCGTGATCCAGGAGACAGCGGGAGAGCTGCAATTCACGGAGTTTGGCGTGAGCGGGCCGGTTGCGTTTGAACTCTCGCGCGCCGCGTCGACCGGCGGGGAAGGGCTGACGCTCGTGCTTGACCTCTTCCGGGACTATCCGGCGGAGGCCCTGGCGGCGTTTTTGCGGGAGCGGCGCGAACGATTCCCGCAGCTCCCGGCGGAGGAGCTGTTTTCCGGGAGTTTGCAGTCGCGTCTTGGAAAGACGGTGCTCAAGCGGGCTGGCATTGCGATGGCGGAGCCGCTCGGCAGCGTCGGCGATGCACGAATAGATGACTTATGTAAACTCGTAAAGGCGTTTCCGCTCAGTGTCATGGGCGTGAAAGGCTTCGACAATGCGCAGGTGACGGTCGGCGGTGTGTCGGTTTCGGAGTTCCGGGCGGATACGCTCGAAAGCCGGATCGCGCCCGGCGTGTTCGCGGCGGTCGAGGTGCTGGACATCGACGGGGACTGCGGCGGATTCAACCTGCAATGGGCTTGGTCGAGCGGATATGTTGCTGGTAAGCTCGGGAAGGGCGGGGAGGACGCATGATCCGAATTCAGAATCTGACGTTCACCCCCGGAGCGGACAGCCGGGCGGCGCTGCTGTGTGCGGCGGCAAAGGCATTGCGCCTTGCTCCGGATAAAATCACGGAGCTGCGCATCCATCGCCGCTCGGTCGACGCGCGGAAAAAGCAGGACGTGCGTGTGATTTACACCGTCGACGTGACGGTCGACGGGAAGGAAGAGAAGATCTTGCAGATGGCCCGGAATCCGAAGGCGGCCATCGCGGTCACAACTATATATGAGCCGCCTCGCGCGGCGCAGACGGACGAACGGCCGGTGGTGATCGGGTTTGGGCCTGGCGGGATGTT
>USDP01000071.1 GCA_900553545.1 uncultured Eubacteriales bacterium
TCAATCAAGCAGTTTTCTGAACTTTCCAAGTTCAGAAAACTGGACAGGCAGCGTGTCGAAAAGACTTTTTCGACACGCTGGGCCTTTTTGGCAGCCAATGCCCGCCCGCAGTCTTACAAAAAGGCGCCGCCCCACACGGAACGGCGCCTGAAACGGCTATTTTTTCGCGAGGGATCGGCGGAACAGCTCCCACAAAATGACCAGCACCTGCGCCGCCGCGCAGACGAGGAAGATCAGCTCCAGATTCGGTACGGGCAGCGACAGATAGAGCGACAGGCCCAGCGACCAGACGAGCAGCGACGTGGAGATCCCCTGCCAGAGCAGGCCCCACCAGAGGCTCGTGAACACGATGGCGAGGATTGACGCGACCGGGATCGCGTAGATGAAGAACAGCCACGCCCGATACGGGATCGCAAACACGACGAACAGGAAGAAGATCAGCGTTGCCACCGCGAACGTCAGCGCGATCGACAAAATCAGGATGAACATGTGGAACCGGGGCCGATCCTCCTTCGGCGGCTCTTCCTCGCCGATGAGGTTGCTGACCGTGATGCCGTAGAGGTCGGCGATGCGCGTGAGGATATAGATGTCGGGCAGACTCTCTCCGCGCTCCCACTTTGAGATGGATTTGTCGGAATAATTCAGCTTCGCCGCCAGATCCATCTGCGTATCCTTGTGCGCCTTGCGGTACGCGGCGATATTCTTTGAAACGGTGCGCCGCAGGGCGGCTTCTTCGACCTGCATGGTGACCTCCTTGCGCTATGATCTAAAATGCGTTGAAAATTCAAAGAATTCTACTGCCGGTAGAGTCCTTCTCTCCCACAAGTTTCCCCCATGGGAAGGGGCGGTAGGGTGACAAATGCGCCGCGCCGTGCAATACTTGTGGCAGAAGAGAGACCTGCTTTCATCCGAGCAGACTTTTCAAAAAGTATATCATACTTTTCTCGCCCGCGCAAGCGGGTGAAAACGCATCCGGCGTCTCACACACCGCGCCGGGTGCGTTTTTTTATGGCAGGACTGCGCAGCTCGCCTGCCATTGATTCTTTTTTGCGCCCATTGACGCGGCGGCGCGCATCGTGTAAAATCGTGTTAAAGATTTTGTGGGGTGAGCCATTTGAACCGGGAACTGATCGAGCAGCAGCTCTCCGCCCTTCCGCTGGCCCAATACGGCTGGATCGAGACGGCAGAGCTGGAATTTTCAGAGCGCATCCGCCGCGTCTGTGAGCAGGAATGCCCTATGTATGGAAAAACATGGGCTTGTCCGCCCGCCGTCGGGACGGTGGAGGAGTGCCGTGCGCGGTGCCTTTCCTATCCGCACGCGCTGTATCTGACCACGCTGACCGAGGTCTCTGACATTGCGAATCTCGACGAGACGCTCGCCACCCGCGCGCCGCACGAGGCCGTCACGCGCGAGGCGCTCGCCATTCTGAAGCCGCACGTCAAGGATGTCATGGCCCTGTCCACCGAGGCGTGCGCCATCTGCGAGCACTGCGCCTATCCGGGCGCGCCCTGCCGCCATCCGGAGCTGATGTTCCCCTGCGTGGAAAGCCACGGCATCATCGTCACGGCCCTCGCAGAAAAAGAGGGGATTGACTTCTACGGCGGCAACCTCGTTACGTGGTTTTCACTGCTGCTTTTCCGCGAATAATGCTTCCCAGGGCGGATTTTCTGGACTTTTTTCGAATGTTTGCATTCTCCCGTCGCGCGGATCGGGGAAGGAGAGGCGGTACGACCAGAGCAGCGGTGCGCTGCCCTTGCCGCCATACTTTCCGTCGCCCGCGAGCGGACAGCCGCGCGCGGCGAACTGCACGCGGATCTGGTGTGTCCGCCCGGTGTGCAGATGCACGCGGATGAGCGTCCCCTCCGCGCCGGACGCCAATGTTTCATAGTCCAAAACGGCCTCTTTCACGCCGTTCCGCTTTCGTTTTACAACATAGGTCTTATTTTTGACGCGGTCGTGGTATAATAGATCGCGGAGCGTTCCATGTGGCTCGGCCATCGGCTTTGTCAGCATAGCGAGGTATTCTTTTTCCATCCGTCCCTCCTGAATTGCGCGGGAGAGCGCCGCTGCGGCCTGCTTCGTCCGGGCGTAGACCATCACGCCGCCGACCGCCTGATCGAGCCGGTGCACCGGATAAATTTCGCCATGCAGCCCCAATGATGGCTCCGCTGGCGATGCGCTCGGCCCCGCTGCCGGCTGCGCTGGCGGATGCGCTGCCGGCTGCGCTGACAATGCGCGCAGCTCCGCTGCCAGCCGCGCTGGCATGGCCTCCGGCCCTTCGCCCTGCGACGGGATGCCGGCTGGCTTCACGCACACGACGTACGCCGCGTTCTGCTCCAGAATTTCCATTGCCTCACCTCATTTGTTCTATGATACCCGCAAGGCAGGGAAAATGCAACCGCCGCGCGGCTTGATTTTCCCTGCGCGCTCCGATATAATATAGAAAATGAATTATCAGAAAGAAATTGGAGAACTTCGCATGACAACCAAAGACTATCAGCAGAAAGGAATGTTTTCAATTTTCCTTTCTTTTTTTAAGCCGCATCGAGGCCTGTTCTTCCTCGACATGGTCTGTGCGCTATTTGTTGCGCTGGTTGACCTGGCCTATCCGGTCATCTCCCGCAAGGCGATCAACACGCTCCTGCCCAATCTGCAATACAAGACATTCTTCGTCGTCATGGGCATCGTCGTGCTGGCCTACGTCATCCGCTCTCTGCTCTATTATGTCATCACCTACTGGGGCCATACGTTCGGCATCCGCGTCGAGGCCGATGTCCGCGAGGCGCTCTTCACCCACATGCAGACCCTCGGCTTCGACTTTTACGACCGCAACCGCACCGGCCATCTGATGAGCCGCCTGACCACCGACCTCTTTGAGATCACCGAGCTGGCGCACCACGGCCCCGAGGACCTGTTCATCGCCATCGTCACGATCACCGGCGCACTCATTGTCATGTTCACAATCGAATGGCGGCTCGCGCTCGTCGTCTGCGTGCTCATCCCGGTCGCCGTATTCGTCATCATGTCGCGCCGCCGCGCGATGGGCCGCGCCTCGCGCCTCGTCAAGCAGAAGGTCGGCGTCATCAATGCCGACATCGAATCCTGCCTCTCCGGCATGCGCACGGCCAAGGCGTTCGCCAACGAATCGGTCGAGGCGGAGAAGTTCCGCCGCTCGAACGAGATGTACAAGGGCTCCAAGAAGTATTTCTATCAGGAGATGGGCATTTTCAACTCCAGCATGGAGTTTTTCCTCAGCATCCTCTCCGTTGCGGTCGTGACGGTGGGCGGCGCGCTCATCATGCAGGGCCGCATGGACGTGGTCGACCTGCTGACGTTCACGCTCTATATCACCACGTTCGTCAACCCGATCCGCAAGCTGGCGAACTTCGCCGAGATGTTCGCCAACGGCACGGCAGGACTCGAGCGCTTCGTCGAGATCATGCGCACCGAACCTGCGCTGGATGATGCACCCGATGCGAAGGAGCTTTCGAAGGTCAACGGCGCGATTGACGTCGACCACGTCAGCTTCGCCTACGAGGGCGAGCTGGACGTTCTGCACGACGTCTCGCTCCATGTCAACCCCGGCGAGACGATTGCGGTTGTCGGGCCGTCCGGCGGAGGCAAGTCCACGCTCTGCCAGCTCATTCCGCGCTTCTACGATGTAACTGGCGGCTCTATCCGCGTCGACGGGCAGGACGTCCGCGCCGTCACGCAGCAGAGCCTCCGCCGCGCCATCGGCGTCGTCCAGCAGGACGTCTTCCTCTTCGCCGATTCCATCCTCGAGAACATCCGCTACGGCCGCCCGGACGCAAGCATGGACGAGATCGTCGCCGCGGCCAAGCGCGCCGAAATTTACGACGACATCATGGCGATGCCCGACGGCTTTGACACCTACGTCGGCGAGCGCGGCACGCTCCTGTCTGGCGGGCAGAAGCAGCGCATCTCCATCGCCCGTGTCTTCCTGAAAGATCCGTCCATCCTGATCCTCGACGAGGCGACCTCCGCGCTCGACTCCATGACCGAGGCGAAGATTCAGCACGCCTTTGACGAGCTGGCCAAGAACCGCACGACGCTCATCATCGCCCATCGCCTTTCCACCATCCGCGCCGCCAGCCGCATCGTCGTCATCGTCGACGGGAAGATTGCCGAGCAGGGCACGCACGCGGAGCTGACGGCCCTGAACGGCACCTATGCCGCCCTCTGCCGCACGCAGAATCTTTTGCAATGATCTAAAATCTCTTGAATTTTGAATGTAGGGGCGGCCAATGGCCGCCCCTACAAGTCCCTCTCAGCCGGGCGCGTAAGGAACGCGCACCCGGCATACCCCGCAGTATGATGCGGGGCAAGGCGCACAAGCCGCGCAAGCTCCCCCAGAGGGGGAGCCAAGCCGCTGCGGCGGGGTTGAGGGCCGATGAGGGCATCGGCCCCTACAAATAATCCGTGCGGTGTTCGAGCCTGCCGGTGACGGCGTCAGAGACCGTCCAGACGAGGTAGATGAGTCCGACGAGGAGCGCGGCGGGGATCGCCAACACCGCGATCAGCGCCAGCGAGCCGCCTGTGATGCATTTGGAGAGCACACTGCGCACACGGCATTTCGGCGCGGGCAGCTGCGGCCTATTCATCGCGGCCTCCGCTGACGATCGCGTAATACGCGCCCGCCGTCTGCCGGTAGACCACGGCATAGAGCGCGGCGAAGACCGCGAAGCTGATGGCCGTCACGGCGGCGAACAGCCCGACGTTGTAGAGCGCGAAGAGCATCAGCAGCCGCCGGATCATCGGGAACGCGAACGCGAGATGCAGTCCCGCAAACAGCAGCGGCAGATAGAAGACCGTCAGCAGCTGCGAATTGATGCTTCTGCGGATCTCGCGCCGCGTCATGCCGACGTTCTGCATGATGGCAAAGCGTGCCTGATCCTCATAGCCCTCGGTGAGCTGCTTGTAGTAGATGATGAGCACAGCGGCGAGGATGAACACGATGCTGAGCAGGATGCCGAGCGCGAACATGCCGGCGTAGTTGCCGTAGAAGTCGGCGCGGTTCGTCTCGCGGAGCGCGAGGCTGTACCAGTCATAGCCCTGCCCTTCGCCAAGATCGAGCGCGTTGATATGCTCTGAGACGGCCTCGCTCACGGCGCGCTGCCCGGCCGCGTCGAGGCCGGTGTCAAAGCCGTAGACCCAGCGGAAGGAGTTGCTGTCCTTGATGGCCTGGATCGATGCCGGGAACACATCCAGGATCGCCTGCATATCCGGAACGATGACCACGACCCGCGCGATATTGCTGTTCTGCGCCAGCCCGAGCTGATCGGAGCCCTTACGGCTCTCCGCGACGCGGAGCGTCCCGCCGCGGCGGATCCTCAGCTCCAGCGGCGCGTCGTCGCAGCCATACGTGCGGAGCGCGACTTCGCCCTCCGGGATGTCGAGCTGTTCGCCGGTCTGGGCCTCATAGTCCGCCTGCGGCACGAAGAAATAGTCGCGCAGATTTGCATAGGTGATATTAGAACTCTGGTATTCCCGCCAGTCCATCTCGATACCGTCTTCCATCGGATAGCCCGTGGTGTTGATGTAGCGGTAGTCCATCACGTCTTGCATCTCGCCGCCGCAGTCCTCCACGGCCTGCTGCGCGGCCGTCCGGAAGAGATCGAGGTTGCGATCCTCCATCTGCGAGAGGGAGGACAGTCGGAGCTGGACGTTCACTTCGCGCGGATACTGCGTGCGGAGCGAATCCTCCTTGCCAAAATAGAGGCTCGCCGTCGACGAGATCATGACGAGCACCATCGTTGCCAGAATGCAGATGGACGCCAGCCCCGCGCCATTGCGCTTCATGCGATAGGCCATCGAGGAGACGGAGACGAAATGGTTCGCGCGGTAATAATACCGTTTGTTCTTCTGCAAGACCCGGCAGAGCAGCACCGACGTCGTAATCATCAGCAGGTACGTCGCGAAAATGACCAAAACCACCGCCACAAAGAACCATGTGATCGCGTCCAGCGGGTTTTTGATCGATACGGCCAGATAATACGCCGCGCCGAGCAGGATGAGGCCCAGCAGGCTGAGAAACCAGTTGGCCCGCGGCGGCTTCTCACCCGCGGCCTCGCTGCGCAGGAGGGCCACGGCGGTGCTTCGTCCCACACGCACCACCGACACGAGCCAGAGCAGCGCGTAGATCACCGCGAAGCCGCCCGCCGTGCCGAGCAGGGCAGCCAGGTCGAACGGGAAGGCCAGCGTCGCCGTGCCGTCCATCATCTTCACGATGGCAAGCTCGATAAGCTTGGAGAGCAGCACGCCGAAGAACAGCCCGCCCGCGATGGAGATCGCCGCGGTGAGCAGCGTCTCCCACGTGAGGATGCGCGCAAGGTTGCGCTTGCTCATGCCGAGGACGTTGTAGAGGCCGAATTCGCGCCTGCGCCGCCGGATGAGGAAGGAGTTTGTGTAAAACAGGAAAATCACCGAAAAGATCAGCAGCACGACGTTGCCGAGCGCCATGATCATGCAGAGGTTGTCGCCGCCGGGGAGCGTCCTGAGCGCATCCGACCGCGAGAGGGCCGAGAGAATGTAGCAGATCGCTGCCATCAGCACGCCCATCGCGAGATACGGCCCGTACATGCGGCGGTTCTTCCGCATTCCGTCGATGGCGAGGCGGGGATAGAGGGATCGTTTCATTTCCGGTCGCCTCCTGTGGCCAGCACGGTCAGCGTCCCGGCGATCTTCTCATAGAATGCCGCGTCACTGTCCTCGCCGCGGTAGAGCTGGTGATAGACCTCGCCGTCGCGGATAAACAGCACGCGGCCCGCCGTGCTCGCGGCCTTGACTGAGTGCGTCACCATCAGGATGGTCTGCCCGCGGCGGTTGACGTCCGCGAACAGGCGCAGCAGCTCGTCCGTCGCCCGGCTGTCTAGTGCGCCGGTCGGCTCGTCGGCGAGGATGAGGCGCGGGTTCGTGATGAGCGCGCGGGCCACAGCGGCGCGCTGCTTCTGCCCGCCGGAGACCTCGTAGGGATATTTTTTCAGCAGCTCCGAAATGCCAAGCTCCAGCGCCAGCGGCAGCAGCCGTTCGCGCATGTCCTCATAGCGTTTGCCCGCGAGGACGAGCGGGAGATAGATGTTGTCCTCGATCGTAAACGTGTCCAGCAGGTTGAACTCCTGAAACACGAAGCCGAGCTGCTCGCGCCGGAACGCGGCGGCCTCCTGCTCGCGCACGGCGGAAAGATCTTTGCCGTCGAGCAGGACAGAGCCGTCCGTCGGCCGGTCGAGCGCGGCGAGAATGTTCAGAAGCGTCGTCTTGCCGGAGCCGGATTCGCCCATAATGGCGACATATTCGCCCTCCTCCACGGAGAAATTCACATTGCGCAGCGCCTCGACCTGGCTGCCGCCAAAGCGGGTGGTGTAGACCTTACGCAGCCCGCTGACCTCCAAAATCGACATGTTATATGCCTCCTTGCTTGTTTCTGGCACCAGTATACCAGACTGCGACCGGCCGGGCCATCGAATCTCCTTACATTTCCGGCGCGATATCTTACAGTTTTGTCACATTTTTGCCGCTGCGGCGGGGAAAGAGACTTCTGGAAGATCTACGGGATTGCCACGCCAGTGTGCGCACTGGCTCGCAATGACGCGTCTGTTTGGGCTTGGCCGCCTGACAATCCCTCCGTCGGCTTCGCCGACACCTCCCTTTACACAAGGGAGGCTTTCCGCTGCGGCGGGGGTGAGGGCCGATGAGTACCCGCAAGGGG
>USDP01000072.1 GCA_900553545.1 uncultured Eubacteriales bacterium
ACGATGAAAAGCGCCTGACGCAGCAGCTGGCGCAGGCGCTGGCCGCGACGAAGGCGGCGGAGGCCGGGGCCGACCCGGAAAAGCGCGCAGCAGGGCAGCGGCGCAGCCGCGTATTTGTCTCAATTTTTATGATTGTGCTGGCGGCGGTGATGATCTATGCGGCCGCGACAAATCCGGCCATGAACCGCGCGATCTATCTGCCGGTCGCAGCCGCGGCCATCCTTGCGAGCATCTATATGATCCTGACACGGCGCGAAGCCGCCTGGGGCATGGAGAAGCCCTCAGCCCGGACGCTGCTGAAGAGCCTGAACGCCATCGAGACCTCGCAGAAGGCGATGGTCCGACTACGGGATGGCGGCGTGACGATCACGGCCAAGCGCGGTGAGAATCACGTGGACTATGACCAGATCACCGCCGCCGCACAGACTGAAGATCTGATCGTGCTGCGGCAGGGTCGGTCCGTGACGGTCGTGCAGATGTCCGACCTTGTCGGAAAGGATGTCTCGTCGGTGACAGAGGCGCTGCAAAATGCGCTGAATTGTCCACTCATGATACTGAAATAACTGAAAACAGGAGTATATATCAATGAAAAAAGAATTACCGAAACAGTATGACCCGAAACAGGTCGAAAACCAGATCTACGAGATGTGGATGGAAAACGGCTGCTTCAAGGCCGAGGTCGACCCGGACAAGAAGCCCTATTCCATCGTCATGCCGCCCCCCAACGTCACCGGACAGCTCCACATGGGCCACGCGCTGGACTCCACGCTGCAGGACATCCTGACGCGCTTTAAGCGCATGCAGGGCTACAGCGCGCTCTGGCTCCCGGGCACCGACCATGCGGGCATCGCCACCCAGATCAAGGTCGAAGAAGAGCTTCGCACGAAGGAAGGGCTGACGCGTTATGACCTCGGCCGTGAAAAGTTCCTCGAGCGCGTGTGGGCATGGAAGGAAAAGTACGGCAGCCGCATCGTCGAGCAGCAGAAGAAGCTCGGCGTCAGCTGCGACTGGTCGCGTTCCCGCTTTACGATGGACGAAGGCTGCTCGAAGGCCGTGCGCGAGACGTTCTGCGAGCTTTATGACAAGGGACTCATCTACAAGGGCAGCCGCATTATCAACTGGTGCCCGCACTGCGTGACGGCGCTCTCCGATGCGGAGGTCGAATACGTCGACAAGCCCGGCCACCTCTGGTATATCCGCTATCCGCTCAGCGATGGCAGCGGCGACATCGTTGTCGCGACGACGCGCCCCGAGACCATGATGGGCGACACCGGCGTCGCCGTCAACCCCGAGGACGAGAAATTCAAGCACCTCATCGGCAAGACCTGCATCCTGCCGATCATGAACCGCGAAATTCCGATCGTGGGCGATGAGTACTGCGAGATCGGCTTCGGCACCGGCGCGGTCAAGATGACCCCGGCGCACGACCCGAACGACTTTGAGGTCGGCCTGCGGCACAATCTCGAGGTTATCCGCGTCCTCGACGACAACGGCAAGGTGAACGAAAACGGCGGCAAATACTGCGGTCTGGACCGTTATGAGTGCCGCAAGGCCATCGTGGCCGACCTCGAGGCCGAGGGCTATCTCGTGAAGACGGAGCCGTATTCCCACAATGTCGGCACCTGCTACCGCTGCCACAACGACGTGGAGCCGATCATCTCCGCGCAGTGGTTCGTCAAGATGGCGCCGCTGGCCAAGGAGGCCATCCGCGTCGTGAAGGACGGGACGATCAAGTTCGTTCCGGAGCGGTTCTCGAAGATCTATATCAACTGGATGGAAAACGTCCACGACTGGTGCATCTCCCGCCAGCTCTGGTGGGGCCATCAGATCCCGGCGTGGTACTGTGATGAGTGCGGCCACATCAACGTCAGCCGCGAGGATCCGACGAAGTGCGAAAAGTGCGGCTGCACGCATCTGACGCGCGACGAGGATGTGCTCGACACCTGGTTCTCGTCTGCGCTCTGGCCGTTCTCCACGCTCGGCTGGCCCAATCTGAACTCGGAAGACCTGAAATACTGGTATCCGACGACCGATATGGTCACGGGCTATGACATCATCTTCTTCTGGGTGGCCCGCATGGTGTTCTCCGGGATGGAGCAGATGAAGAAGGAGCCGTTCAAGACCGTGTTTATCCACGGCCTCGTCCGCGACGACAAGGGCCGCAAGATGTCCAAATCCCTCGGCAACGGCATCGATCCGCTGGAGATGGCGGAGAAGTTTGGCGCGGATGCGCTGCGCTTCAACCTCATCACTGGCAACTCGCCCGGCAACGACATGCGCTTCTACGTTGAAAAGTGCGAGGCAATGCGCAACTTTGCCAACAAGATCTGGAACGCGAGCCGCTATGTGCTGATGAACCTGACCATCGACGAACCGGGCCTGCCGGCGCTCGATCAGCTGGAGATCGAGGACAAGTGGGTCCTCTCGAAGCTGAATACGCTCATCCGTGAAGTGACCGAGAACATGGACGCCTATGAGCTGGGCGTGGCCTCGGCCAAGGTCTATGACTTCATCTGGGACACATATTGCGATTGGTATATCGAGCTGACGAAGACGCGCCTCTACAGCGAGAACGAGCAGAGCAAGCTCGCCGCGCAGCGCGTGCTGGTCTATGTGCTTGACCAGATTCTCCGGCTGCTGCACCCGTTCATGCCGTTCATCACCGAGGAGATCTGGCAGGCCATCCCGCACGAGGGCAAGTTCATCATGGCCAGCGACTGGCCCGTCTGGCGCGACGAGCTGGCCTTCCCGCAGGACGAGGAATCGATGGAGCTGATCAAGGACGCGATTACGGCCATCCGTGCCCGCCGCGCCGAGATGAACGTCCCGGCGAACAAGCGCGTGAACATGACGATCTCCACGCAGCGGGAGAACGTTTTCACCGCAGGTATTCCGTTCTTTGGCCGCCTCGCCGGGGCCGAGGGCGTCACCGTCAGCGACACCGTGGACGAGGGCGCAATGGAGCGCGAGGGCATGGTCGAGGTCGTGACGCACGCGGCACGCATCTTCATCCCGCTGGCCGAGCTGGTCGACTTTGAGAAGGAGCTGGCCCGTATCGCGAAGGAGAAGGAGAACTGCCTCAAGCAGATCGCCATGTTCGAGGGCAAGCTCAGCAACGAGAGCTTCGTCTCCCGTGCGCCGGAGAAGGTCGTGAACGACCAGCGCGAAAAGCTGGCCAAGGCGAAGGCGCTGCTGGAACAGCTCGAGGAAAGCGAAAAGCGTTTGAAGAAATAAGATCGTTTACGCTCTTTGCTGATTTTTCAGCATTGCAGTTCTTTTCGACCGATTATTTTCACCAAAACACGTATAATGGACACGCAGAAGGGATTTCTGCGTGTCCATTTTTTGTTTGGAGTTGAAGCACGAATGAATCTGACAAGTTTCTTACAGGACAAGCGGCTGATGATCGCGCTGAAGGGCGACATCGACCACCACGGCGCAAAGGATGTGATGCGCGTGCTCGGCAACAAGATCGACCTCTATCTGCCGGCGGTCTGTGTGCTGGATTTTCGGGACGTGACGTTCATGGATTCGAGCGGTATCGCCATCATCATCTCCTGCATCCGCCGTATGCGCGAGCTGCGCGGCGAGGTGATCGTGGAGAACGTGCCGCCGCAGCCGATGAAGGTGCTCCGCGCGTCGGGGCTGGAACAAATCGTGAAGATCGAAGAAAGAGGTCTGGTCTATGAAAGTTGAAAATTACTTATCGGTGGAATTTCCCAGCCGGTCGGCCAACGAGGCGCTGGCCCGGTCGCTCGTGGCGTGCTTTGCCGCGCAGCTCGACCCGACGATGGACGAGCTGGGGGACATCAAAACGGCAGTCTCCGAGGCGGTGACGAACTGCATCGTCCATGCCTATCCCGACCGCATCGGGACGATCACGCTGCGCTGCCGTATCCTCGAGGGGCGGACGCTCGACATCGTCATCCGCGACAAGGGCCGCGGCATCCCGGACATCGAGCAGGCGCGCACGCCGATGTTCACCACCGGCGGCGAGGAGCGCAGCGGCATGGGCTTCACGATCATGGAGAGCTTTATGACGAGCCTGCGCGTGACGTCGAAGGTCGGCAAGGGGACAACGGTACATATGAAGCGCAAGATCGTCCGCCGGGGGGACGCCAGTTGAGTACGCAGACGCTCATCCGCGCGGCACAGGCGGGCGACCGGTCTGCGGCAGAGCAGCTCGTCGTGGAAAATTCGGGCCTGATCTGGTCGATCGCGCGGCGCTATTTTGGCCGGGGCACAGAGCCGGACGATCTTTATCAACTTGGCTGTGTCGGTTTTCTGAAAGCCGTGGCGGGGTTTGATCTCAGCTATGGGACACAGTTTTCGACCTACGCTGTGCCGAAGATCGCCGGCGAGATCCGCCGCTTTCTGCGCGACGACGGACAGGTGAAGGTCAGCCGGAGCCTGAAGGAGCGCGCCGCGCAGATCCATCAGGCGCGCACGCGCCTGACCGGGACGCTCGGGCGCGAGCCTGCGGTCTCGGAGCTGGCGGCGGAGCTTGATCTGACGCCGGAGGAGATCGCCATGGCGGAGACGGCAACAGGGATGGCAGAGTCCATCCAGCGCGAGAGCGGTGAGGAGGGCTTCTCCCTTGAGGATGTGCTCTGCACAGACGGGATGGAGGATCGCATTCTGGAATCTCTTTCGCTCCGGAATGCCCTTTCGCACCTGACCGAGCGCGAGCGGATGGTCATTGACCTTCGGTATTTCCATGGCCTGACGCAGCAGAAGATCGCGGGGCTGCTCGGTGTGTCGCAGGTGCAGGTGAGCCGCATCGAGAAAAAGGCGCTGGGGCAGCTGCGCGCGTTTTTGTAATGGACAAACCGCGAAAAATATACTAAAATAGAGCCATCGAATATTCGCCGCCACGCTGGCGGCGGCAAAGGTGGAGCTATGAAACCAGAACTGGAAGCAAGATTCTTAACGGCACGCCGTGCGGTCATCGCCCGGCGTTTTTCGAGCCTGAACGAGATGCAGCGCCGCGCGGTCATGACCACGCAGGGGCCGCTGCTGCTGCTGGCCGGCGCGGGCAGCGGCAAGACGACCGTGCTTATCAACCGCATCGCGAACCTCATCGCATTCGGCGAGGCGTCGGATTCGAATGAGATCCCGGACTATGTGACGGACGAGGACGTCGAATTTCTCGAAGGCTATCTCCAGACGGGCGACGAGACCATGAAGCAGCGGGCCGAGGCGCTCTCGGCGCTGCATCCCGCCGCGCCGTGGTCGATCATCGCGATCACGTTTACAAACAAGGCGGCGAACGAACTCAAGGAGCGGCTCGAACGCATGCTGGGGCCGGAGGCCCTCGACGTCTGGGCGATGACGTTCCACTCGGCCTGCTGCCGCATTCTGCGGCGGGACATCGACCGGCTGGAGGGCTACTCGTCCAGCTTCACGATCTACGACTCCGCGGACTCTGAGCGCGTCATCAAGGACGTGCTGCGCGATTTTCAGATGGATGAAAAGGCATTCCCGCCGCGGCTGGCCCTCTCCGTCATCGGCAGGGCCAAGGACAAGATGCAGTCCCCGGCGGAGTTTGACAAGACGGCCGCCGTCGCGGGCGATTACCGCATGGAGAAGATCTCGCAGATCTACGCCGAGTATCAGAAGCGGCTGCACGAGGCGAACGCGCTGGACTTTGACGACATCATTCTGAAAACAGTCGAGCTGCTCGAGAAGTTTGACGACGTGCGCGCGTTCTATCAGCGGAAGTTCCACTATGTGCTCATCGACGAGTATCAGGATACGAACGCCCTGCAATACCGTCTCTCCTCGCTGCTCGCCGGCGGGTATGAAAACATCTGCGTCGTCGGCGACGATGACCAGAGCATCTATAAATTCCGCGGTGCGACGATTGAGAACATCCTCTCGTTCGAGCATCAATACAAGGGCGCGCAGGTCATCCGGCTCGAGCAGAACTACCGTTCGACGCAGGCTATCCTGAACGCGGCGAACACCGTCATCTCGAACAACAAGGGCCGCAAGGGCAAAAAGCTCTGGACCGAAAACGGCGCGGGCGAGAAGATCAAGGTCTTCGAAGCCCAGAACGAATCGGACGAGGCGAACTATGTCGCAGGCTCGATCATCGCGCGCTCAAAGGGGCAGAATTTCAAGGACTACGCGATCCTCTACCGGACGAATGCGCAGTCAAACGCACTCGAATACGCGTTCAAGCGCAACGGCATCCCATACCGCATCATCGGCGGCACGCGCTTCTTCGACCGGGCCGAGGTCAAGGATATGCTGGCATATCTGTGCCTCATCAACAACCGCGCGGACGACCTGCGCCTGCGGCGCATCATCAACCAGCCGCCGCGCGGCATCGGCGCGAAAACCGTCGAGATGGCGCAGCGGCAGGCGGACGCAGCGAATGTGCCGCTCTACGAGGTCATCCTGCACGCGAAGGACTATCCCAGCATGGAGAAAGCTGTGGGCAAGCTGACCGCGTTTTCGGACATGATCGAGGAATGTGCGCAGCTGCTGTTCACGCTGACGCTGCCGGATTTCTATGAGGAAGTCCTCCTCCGCACGGGCTATGTCGCGATGCTCGAGGAGAAGAACGATGTGGAGTCGCGCACGCGGCTCGAGAACGTGCGAGAGCTGAAATCCAGCATTTTAAGCTACATGGAGAACACCGACACGCCGACACTCAGCGGCTTTTTGGAGGAGATCGCACTCTACACCGACATCGAGCAGTATGACGCGGACGCCGATGCCGTCGTGATGATGACGATGCACGCGGCAAAAGGCCTGGAGTTCCCGCACGTGTATCTCGTCGGCTTTGAAGAGGGCCTGTTCCCAGGGAACCGTTGCCTCGGCGACCCGGAGGAGATGGAGGAGGAGCGGCGGCTCTGCTACGTGGCGATCACGCGGGCAAAGCAGACGCTGAACATCTCCTACGCGCGCCAGCGCATGCTCTATGGCCGCACGACGACGAACATCGCCTCACGCTTCGTCGACGAGCTGCCGGAGGACTTCGTGGAACGGCGCGGCGGCTTCAAACCGCGGCCCGAGCGGAGCTATGACGAGGTGTCGCAGGTGGGCGGCTATGGCGGAGGCTACAGCGGCCAGAAGCAGCGCGCGCCGCGTCCGCCGCGCAAGGACTATTCCTCGCTGACCGGCGCCGCGCCGAAGCAGGCGAACATTCAGTTCGCCAAGGGCGACATGATCCAGCACAAGGCGTTTGGCCGCGGCATGGTGCTCACGGTGCTCCCGATGGGGAACGACGCGCTGCTCGAGATCGCGTTCGACGGCATCGGCACGAAGCGCCTGATGGCGAACACCGCAAGTCAACACATGACCAAGTTATAAAGGCATTTTTCACGCTCCTCGACGCATAAATTGATGCGAGGAGAGGTGGTAGCATGAACCGGAAGCGGAGAAGACGGCGGCGGTTTGCACTGCTGGTGTTGCTGGCGATGATTCTTGCGGCGGCGCTTGGCATCCAGTTCCGCATCCGGCCCATGCTGCGCGCAATCGCGGAAATTCAGGTCGTGAATGCAGCATCGAGCGCGCTGGCCGGGGCGGTGAACCGACAGATGGCCGAAGGCACGGCGGACTACGGCGGACTCATCTCCTTTGAAAAGGATGAGACCGGGCAGATCACGGCCATGCGCACCGACACCGGGCAGATCGCGC
>USDP01000073.1 GCA_900553545.1 uncultured Eubacteriales bacterium
CACGGCGTGGTTCCTGCTCATGGCCATCGTCATCGGCATCTCGCTCGTGCTGAGCATCGTGGTGTTCTCGATCATGTTCCTCTGCATCATGGGCGCGGCTCCGGCCATCGCCGTCGCCCCGAAGAGCACGCCCGCCAGCGCGAAAAACTCCATCTGCCGCCGCGAACCATGGTCATAGCAGTATGCCGCCGCCTGATAGGTCGTGAGCATGAAGCCGATCAGCGCGAACAGGGAAAAGGCGTAATCCAGGATCTGCGGGTCGGTCGTCCAGTGCCGGAAATCATAAAACAGCTTCACCGCGTAGAACAGCACCGGCAGCACCAGGAAAAACGGCTGCGGCTTCTTCCCGGCGAGGCGGGATACCGCCGCCGCGGCCAGCCCAGCTGCACTGACGATGCCGAGCACATTCAGCATCATGCTGAACCTGCCCGCGCCCGAAAAGGCCAGCACACACCCGGCCGCGACCGCCAGTGCGCCCAGAATGCTCAGCGCGGCATCCGACGGGAGTTTCCGGTATACATCGGCATACGCCTCCCGCTTTTCCAATGTCGCCGCGCCCAGCAAAAACAGCAGGCACATCAGCACGGAAAACGCGATCACCGGCACGGCGCTCCCACCGGCGCGCTGCGCGGCGCGGAAGAAATAGCCCGCAGCCCCGGCAATCGCCGCCAGATACGGCAGCCCAAATGAAACTGCTTTACCCTTCATAAGGTTTCCTCCAAAGATGATGAATGTAGACCGGCCCGGTTATGGCGCGGTCTCCGCCTCCGGGAGAAGATTGGTCATGCTCTTGAGGCTGATGGCCAGCGTAGAGGCGTTATGGAGCAGCGCAGACGTCGTCGGCGGGAGGATGCCCGCCACGCCGAAGACGATCAGGCCGAGATTGAAGCCAACGATCGTCCGGTAATTCCGGTGGATGCGCGCCATGAGCGCCTCGCTGAGGTGGCGGAGCGTGACCAGCTCGAACAGATCCTCTGACGCGATTGTGATATCTGCGATCTCGCGCGCGATGGCTGCGCCGGTCGAGATGGCGATGCCGACGTCCGCTTCGGAGAGGGCGGGGGAGTCGTTCACGCCGTCGCCGACCATGATGACCGTGTGTCCCTCGGCCTTGGCCTCGCGGACAAAGTTGGCCTTGTCCTCGGGCAGGACCTCGGCGTAGACCGCGTCGACGCCGACCTCGGCGGCGACGGACTCGGCGGTCTTGTGGTTGTCACCGGTCATCATGACCACGTTCGTAAAGCCGCAGTCATGCAGGGCGCGGATGGCGTCCCGCGCCTCGCGGCGCAGCGGATCAAAGATGCAGATGACGGCGGCGAGCCTGCCCGCGATGCAGAGATAGAGATGGGAATATTGTGCGGGCAGGGACTGGAACTTTTCATCCTCGCCCTCCGGCACGACGCAGCCCTCGTCCTCAAAGACGAAGTGCGCGCTGCCGATGATGACCTTTTTGTCGTTGACCTTGCTGGAGATGCCGTGCGCAACGACGTACTGCACCTCGGAATGATATTCCTCGTGGTTCAGCCCGCGCTTTCTGGCTTCTTCCACGACGGCGTTCGCCATCGAGTGCGGATAGTGCTCTTCCAGACAGGCCGCCAGACGGAGCATTTCCTCCTCGCGGTAGCCACCGAAGGGAATGACCTGCGCGACGGTCGGCGTGGCGTAGGTGAGCGTGCCGGTCTTGTCGAAGACGATGGTGTCCGCGTTCGCGACCGCTTCGAGGAAGCGTCCGCCCTTGACGGAGATATGATGCACGCTGCTCTCGCGCATCGCGGAGAGCACGGCAATCGGCATCGCCAGCTTCAGCGCGCAGGAGAAGTCCACCATCAGCACGGCGAGCATCTTCGTCACGTTGCGCGTGATGAGATACGTCAGCGCTGTGCCGCCCAGCGTGTAGGGCACGAGCCGGTCGGCCAGACGGGCGGCCTTGTCCTCGGCGGTGGATTTCAGCTTTTCGGATTCCTCGATCATGTGGACGATGCGGTCATAGCGGCCGCTGCCCATTGCCTTTTCCACGCGGATGACGCATTCGCCCTCCTCCGCGACCGTCCCGGCGTAGACCGGGCTGCCAGGCCGCTTCGGCACGGGCATCGATTCACCGGTCATGGACGCCTGATTGACCATCGCCTCGCCGGAGACGACTTTGCCGTCCAGCGGGATGAGGTTGCCCGTGCGGACGACGACTTCGTCGCCTGCCTCGATCTCGCCGATTGGGACAAGGATCTCGGTCTCGCCGGCCTTTTTCCAGACCTTGTCGACATTCAGCGCCATCGCGCCCGCGAGATCGGCCACGGACTTCTTGTGCGTCCACTCCTCCAAAATCTCGCCGAGCCGCAGCATGAACATCACGGAGCCTGCGGTGGCAAAGTCGCCGCGCACCATCGAGACGGTGACGGCTGTCGCGTCGAGCACGGCGACGGAGAGCTTCCCGTGCCAGAGGGCTTTCAGCCCTTCCCTGATATATTTCACGGAGCGGAACAGCGTGATCGCCGTCGCGACCGGAACCGGCAGGAACAGCCGGTTGAACATGCGGCGGCAGACCGTGAAGACCAGCTTGTCTTCAAATTCGCGGTTCAGCGCGCGGGATGTGTGCTCCGGCACAAGCTCCATTGCCTCGGCCCGCTGGAACGAAAAGGCCGCCAGCGCCTGCACCACAGCGGCACGGCAATCCTGATAGGAGACAACGGCGTCCTGCGTCCGGTCGAAGACCTTGACGTCCACCACACCGGGCACGGCGCGCAGATAGTATTCCAGCACATCCGCCTCGCGCAGCGACATCGCGCGGCACGCCAGATGGACGCGGATGCGCCCTCTGGATTCATGTAAAATCGTACATTTCATAGTATGAACCTCGCAAATGGAAAACGAGAGCCGCGCGCCGCGCGGCTCTGCGTGTGATACCTTACGCTTCTTCGACCGGTGCGTCCTCGATCACGGCCGCGGCCTCTGCCTCGGCACGCTTGGCATTGATGTCCTTCGCGTCGGCGTAAATGTCCTCCGCGCCCTCGCGGACGTTCGTGACGGCCTTCATGACGCAATCCTTCGCGCGGATCGCGGCAGCGGTGGTGTGGGCGTAGACCTTCTTCGCGTCCTTGCTGCCAAGGAGCTTCAGACCGGCAGTGCCGAACAGGACGCCGGCGGCAAACAGACCAATATGTTTCATAGTAATACCTCCATGTCTTCGGAATTCGCCGGATAGAGGACTTAAACTTTTGTAAAAGAACTCAAACTGTAAAAAACCGGCGAGAATTCGAACTTTCTTGTGTAAAAAGAATATAGCACAGAGCAGAGAAAAATGCAAGTACTGTTTCCACAGAATTTCGAAAAAAGAGCTTGCGTTTTTTCGTCGATTTGATATACTAATATATATAAAATTTGAACAGAGAAGGACAGAGGCGTGCGGACTTCGCAAAAGTCCGCAGGCGGAATGGGGTGCAAAGCCCCGCGAGTCGGTCACTGTGATGCCCGAGAGGGATGAGTCAGATACGCCGAGCTGCTGTCCTGTGCTGTGCCGTCACCGCAGCCGAAATCGACGCAGTCTCTGCGCCCGTTTCCGCGCGGCCAACGGCCGGGCGGTATTTTTGTACCCAAATGGGGACAAAAAGCGCCAGAAGTCCGGCGAACAATCAATGAAACAACCAATCATCGATGAAAATGCCCCGGGGCATTTTGTCGTTGGCAGAACGCCAACGACAAATCATCCTGCTGAGAGATCCGCCCCCGATCTGGGGCTTTATATATGATTTTATGAAGATAGAGAGGAAAAAAGCATGAAGAAACGAATCATCGCGTTCCTGCTCGCCGCTGTGCTGCTGCTCGGCCTGATGCCGACGGCGCTCGCCGCAGGGGGCGTCCCGCAGGTTCATTCCAGCGAAGGCGAAATCACGGTCAAATTTGACTCAAACGGCGGTTCCACGGTCTCGAACAAGACGTTTGCCAGCGCAGAGGCACTGTTGGCGGCCACGCTGTCAAAGCCTTATCAGTATTCCAAGGTATTTGAAGGTTGGTATCTCAAGGACGAGACTAAACCAGATAACTTCGGCAAGGCGCTGAGCGAGGCAGCCGCGGCCGATTTCGAGGGCAAGACTGAGGTGACGCTGATCGCCAAGTGGCGCAACCGGCAGTATGTCATCAAGTTCCAGCCGAATGGCGGCACGGGTACAATGGCCGACCAGCGGGCAGACTTCGACACAGATGTCAAGCTGAATGAATGTACCTTCGTGAAGGAAGGTTTCGAGTGCGCCGGCTGGGCACTCTATTCCGGCGCTTCCAAACCCACTTATACGGATACCATCAACCGTGAATGGGACGATGGTGACGAATACTTGGAGGAAGAAGGCAGCGAAGATGGCGAGGAGGTCAAGCTCTACGCCATCTGGCAGAAGCAGCGGTCGGAGGAGGAAAAAGAGGCCGAGGCCAAGCTCAATGCGGCAGAGGCAGCCATTTCCGGCACGTATAATCCCAAATACGGAACAGACACGAACGCGCTGACCATGCTTCAGACCAAGCTGACCGCCGCCGGAATCACCGACGTGACCGTCAGCGTCAAGGCGGGCGCTTCGGACAATCATTCCAGCTATAACCATGTCGGCATCTCCGACGACGGCACACTGGAATATAAGTGGAACAACAACGGCGTAACAACATCTTCGAGCGGAACTGTCCGCCCGGTCTTTGTGCTTACCTACAAGACCACGACCCGCGAGACGACGGAATGTCTGTTCAACCTTTCGCTCGACGAGGCAAAGGCGCTGGCCGCGCTGCGGGCGGCCAGCACCGCAATGCTGAACGGTTTACCCGAAGAGGTCAGCAGCAGCGACGACCTGACGAATAAGCTCCAGAAATGCCCGCTCAGGGAGGGTGTTACGCCGGACAAGGCGGACTATGATTATGGCACAAATCTGTACACAGTTTACACCGGCAAATGGACGAGCAGCAATTCCGCAGTCCTTGCGATCGGTACCGGCGATTGGTCTTACAAACCCTACAAAGCGACTGTGACGCCTGCCCAGACGGATACGCAGTTGACGCTGACACTCAAGCTGGAGTACAATGGCAGAACGGATCTGAACGTTAGTGGTACACATACCCTGACGGTCAAGGCCGCGCAGGCCGCGCCGGTGGACTATACCAAGCTGCTGAACGCCGCGCTGACCGCGCAGAACGCGCTGCGGGACGCATCCACGGGCGAAACCGTTTCGAAGGACGCAGTCGCGGGCGATGTGTTCCTGCCGGACGCGCGCTTTATCCGCAAGAATTTGAGCAATCTTGGCGCGGAGTATAAGGATTTTGATAACTCCAAAACGCCGATCCGCTTCTTCAGCGGCGATCCCTCGGTCATCACCATCAACGGTGCGCGCGCGACGGTCTATCGTCCGCTGCCCGGCGACCCGGCGAAGAAGGTGACGCTGACCGCGCAAATCCGTCTGCGCCCCGAGGGCGCACCGCCTGCGGACTTCGATCAGTTCACCCTTCTGGCCGAGCAGAGCATCGAACTGACCGTCCTGCCCATGGTGCAGAGCGAGATCGACGCGGCTGCGGCGTTTATGAAAAAGGTCTGCACCTCCGATGTCTACTGGGCGGGCATCAAAGGCGCTAACACCGACAAGAACGATGTGACGGTAAAACTCCAGCCCTTTAAGGAAATCGTTCCGGATGGCGACGGATATCGCTTTGTGTATCCCGCGGATAATAACACATATCAGTACGTAGAAGTGGACGATCTGTACGATACCTCGGATATCAACCAGACCGGCATTCCGTACAGAACGTTCCGTTCGAGCAACAATGCTGTGATCACGCATGAGAACCTGCTTGTGACCAAGCCGGAATATGACAGCAAGATCAAGATCGACAGCCTCCTGACGCACTCGGTCTACGGCAAATACTATGAAAAGTTCAAGGACAATGCTGCCTATGCCGGTTTTTCAAAGTTCTACAAGCAGCCCGTCAGCGTGACCGTCACCGTCAAGGGCGAGAAGGGCGCACCTGCACCGGCCACGCCGGTCAAGGTCACCGTCAGCATCGACGGCTCGCTCGCCACGCAGCACAGCTTTGTCAATACCACCAGCGCAAGCTATGGAACCATGAGCGATGCGGGCAAGACCGCATGGGACGCCGTATCCACAGTCCTGACCGATAACCAGTATACCTATGTCGGCGATGCGAGCTATTTGTCCAGTGTCACAGACGCGAACAACGTCACGCTCAGCGGCGGCGACCCGAAATACGGTGCCTGGTCCGGCTGGATGTACACCGTCAACGGTAAGGAACCGGTCGGAGACAACGGCTACGGTCTCACGCTCGGCCAGTACAATCTGAAAGACGGCGACGTGATCCTCTTCCACTTTGTCCAGTGCCCGACAGAGGACGGTCTCCATAAATTTGAGGAAGAGCCTGCCGTTGCCGCGACCTGCGTGAGCACCGGCACGACCGCGCTGAAACGCTGCACGGTTACCTCTGGCGGCTATGGCTGCGGTTTCACCGTCGGCGGTGAGATCATCCCGGTCGATCCGGACAACCATACGCATCTGGAGCCCATCGCCGCAGTCGCCTCGACCTGCACGGTCAAGGGCCACGAGGCTGGACAGAAATGCACAGACTGCAATGCAGTCATTGGCTGCGCCGAGCTGCCGCTGGCCCCGCACAGCTGGGATGCGGGCGTCGTCACCGTGCAGCCGACCTATGTCTCCACCGGCGTGCGCGTCTATACCTGCTCCGTCTGCAAGCAGACGCGCAGCGAAGTCATTGAAAAGCTCTCCAGCACGAACACCGGCACGAATACCGGAACTCCGGCAGTGCCGTCGCAGCGCCCGGACAGCGAGCTTCCGCGCCAGCGGTTCGACGACGTTCCGCAGAACATCTGGTTCGCCTCCGGTGTGCAGTTCGCGGCGGAACAGGGCCTGTTCACCGGCGTCTCCGCCAACGAATTTGCGCCCTACGATCCGATGACGCGCGCCATGCTCGTCACGGTGCTCCACCGGCTGGACGGTGCGGATGCCTCCGGCACGAACAGCTTTACGGACGTGCTGAACGGCAAATGGTATACCAATGCAATCGCCTGGGCGAGTGCGAACGGCATCGTTGAGGGCCTGAGCGGGAACCGCTTCGCGCCGAACGCACCCATCACGCGCGAACAGCTGGCGGCCATCCTCTTCCGTTATGCGAAGGCCTGCGGCTATGACGTGAGCGCCCGCGCGGAGCTGACCGCCTATGCCGATGCCGCGCAGGTCAGCACCTGGGCCGGCGACGCAATGCGCTGGGCCGTGGCAGCCGGGCTGATCTCCGGCCGCAGCGGCGCACAGCTTGCGCCGAAGGGCGAGGCCACGCGCGCAGAGGTCGCGGTGATCCTGATGAACTTTGTTCAGAAGGTCGTAAAATAACCGATCCATCTCTTCGGAGACTCCTCCCCCAAGCAGGCCGCCCGGCAATGGCTATCCATTGCCGGGCGGTTCCTCGGTTCCTTCGGTTTTGCGATGCACCATGTAGGGGCCGATGCCTTCATCGGCCCTGCGGGCGACCAATGGTCGCCCCTACGTTCACCGTCGGAAGTGCGATAGAATTCGTAGGGGCGGCCATTGGCAGCCCGCAAACCAAAAACCGCGGCT
>USDP01000074.1 GCA_900553545.1 uncultured Eubacteriales bacterium
AAAATTTGTACACAGAACGCTTATCAGTAGCGGGCGGCAGATGACAAATGGCGGGAGAGAGTTATTTCTTCAGGACAAAGGACTGGCAGTCAGTACATTGATCCATAGTCGGGTTGGCCTCATGGGTGCCGACGCAGATGCGGTCGAGGGAGCAGTAATCCTCGCAGCCGCAGTGGTGGCCGCACTGAGTAACGTGACATTCGATGCAGTGGTTCGCTTTTTCAGTAAGATGACTCATCATTGATTTCCTCCTTTTCGAAAGTACGCTTAGTGTTCCACGCGGGCGGCGCGATATGCAAGAAATTTTTTCAAAAAATGGCCGGTGGACAAGCGGTTTTTTATCTGGTATCATGGAGAAAATGCGAAAAAGGAGAAGGAACATGAAGGTCTTACTGCTCAGCTGCTCCACCGGCGAGGGGCACAACCACTGCGCCGGAGCGGTGCGCGAGGCGCTCGCCGCGCGCGGCCACGAGACAGAGTTTCTCGATCTGCTGCAAATGTTTGGTGAGTCCGGGCCGCTCAGCTTTGATAAAATTTTGAACCGCATCTCGACAAAAGCGCCGGAGCTGTTCGGCATGATGTACCACGCGGGCGCGATGTACAGCGCCACGGGCGTCACGTCGCCGGTCTATCTGGCGAACATCCGGCATGCAAGGCAGCTGCGCGAGTTCATTCTCGCGCGCGGGTACGATGCGGTCGTCTGCTCGCACCTGTTCCCGATGGAGACGCTGACGTTCCTGCGCCGTCACGAGGATCTGCCGGTGCGCTGCTACGGCGTCCTGTCGGACTATACGTGCATCCCGTTCCTGGCCGAGACGGAGCTGGACGGCTATTTTCTACCGCATGAGGCCGTCCGCGCAGACTGCATGGCCGCCGGGATGCCGGCGGAAAAGCTGATCGTCAGCGGTATGCCCGTCGCCGCAAAGTTCACCGCGCCAATGACCAAGCAGGCCGCGCGGGAGCTGCTTGGGCTGCCGCAGGACAAGCGGATCTACCTCATCATGACCGGCGGCATCGGCTGCGGCGACGCCGTGACGCTCTGCGAGGCGATCCGCCGCGTACCGGATGAGGATGCGCTGCTCTGCGTGCTGCCGGGGCGGAACGAAGAGCTTCGCACAACGTTGGAGGAAAAATACGCTGGGCACGGCGTGCTGACCGTGCCGTTCACGGATCAGGTGCCCGCCTACATGCACGCGGCGGATGTCCTGCTCAGCAAAGCGGGCGGCATCTCCAGCGCGGAGGCTGCCGTGCTCGGTGTGCCGCTGGTGCATACGATGGCGATTCCGGGCGTCGAGACGAAGAACGCCGCTTTCTTCGCCGCGCACGGGATGTCCTTCTTCGCGCAGAACCCGGATGAGGCGGCGCGCTTCGCCGACCGGCTGATCTTCGACGCGAAGGCGCGCAAGCGGATGCTCGCCGCGCAGAACGCGGAACTGCCGAAGGATGCCGCAGCGCGCATCGCCGCCTCCCTGGAGCATTCCTGACTGTCTTTTGCAGATCTCAAATAGGCTCCGCCCGTCCCCACCGCACCTACCGGATGCGATGTATCCGCAAGATGCCGCCTCCCGCCGTCACCAAGATTGCGTGCGGCGCGGCAGACTCCTCTAACGCCAAATTGTGCCCCAGTGAAACGGTCACAATTTGGGAAGGAAGGAAGAGACTGCGAATGTGGAACTTTCGCCGTCCCGGTGAAAACGGAATGGAGCGAACTCCTTCTGACGCTGCGGCGATTCTTTTCTTTCTCCGGAAAGAGAGGGAAAAGAATGGGGCGCAAAAAATGCGGGCGACCAATGGTCGCCCCTACGTTCACCGTCGGAACTGCGATCAAATTCGTAGGGGCGGGCATTGCCCGCCCGCTTCTCTCGTTTCGCCACAGCAGTCGTAGGACCGTTGCACTATCTATGCAGCGACAAAATCCCAGCGCAGGCAGAAAACGGCACAAATTTCAGCTGCGGGAAGGCGGTCGCCAGCTCGTCTGCCACGAAGTAAATCTCGTCCTCGTCCCACGATGCGCCTGCCTGCGTCTTGCACGCTTCCAGCTCCGCACGGGTGCGGAATGCCACATCGCCGATCAGGATCTCGCCGTCCTCCTTCAGCAGCGCCAGCAGCCCGTTGAGAAACGGCACCTTCTCGGCGTCCGTCAGGTGGTGCAGTGAATAGGTCGCGAGGATAAAATCATAGCGCTGCGCGCGGAGCGGCTCCACCAGTCCTTGTTTGAAATCGCCGGAATAGAGTTTCGCATCCGGCATCTTCTCCTGCGCCAGCTGCACCATCCGCTCCGAAAAATCCTGCCCATACATGCGGCAGCCCTGTGCATAGAGCCGGGCCGTCAGCGTCCCGGTGCCGAAGCCGATGTCAAGCACGGCTCCGCCGCCGTGTGCCGTCACACGGTCGACGATCGCGTCCAGGATCTCCTGATAGCCCGCGAAGGGGTAGCTCCCTGCCGCGTCGGAGCGTGCGACGCTCCGGTCATATTCGTCGGCCCATTGGTCAAAACCTGTGTTATTCAGCATATTCCTCCACAATTCAAACAAACCCCCGCCGCAAAGCGGCGGGGGTTGCTGGTTTAATCAACGATCTCCACGGAGACCTTTTTGCCGTTACGCTGGGCAACGGACTTCATGATCGTGCGGATCTCCTTGGCGATGCGGCCCTGACGGCCGATCAGCTTGCCCATGTCCTCGGGCGCGACCCGCAGCTCAAGCACGGTCGTCTCGCCTTCGATCTCAGTCACGGTGACGCTGTCAGGATCATCGACCAAACTTTTTGCCATATACAGCAAAAGCTCTTTCATTATACTGCTCCTAAATTACAGGACGTTAGCCTTCTTCAGCAGGCCGCGGACGGTGTCAGTGGGCTGTGCGCCGTTCTTAATCCACTGCTTGGCCTTGTCGGCATCGACCACGATGGCGGACTCCGCCTTCGGATCATACGTGCCGAGCTCTTCGATGCAGCGGCCGTCGCGCGGGAAACGGGAATCGGCAACGACGATGCGGTAGAAGGGATTCTTCTTGGCGCCCATTCTTCTCAGTCTGATCTTAACCATTGTTTGTTCCTCCAAATATAACTCTCTTGATTTTTATATTCGTAAAGCTATCTATCTTAGCTGAAACGATAACTACATACCCGGGAAACCGGGGAATCCGCCGAAGCCGCCCTTTTTGCCCATGCGCTTCATCTTCTTCTGTGCGCCGGGTCCGGAGAACTGCTTGGCCAGCTGATTCATCATGTCGAACTGCTTGAGCAGGCGGTTGATGTCCTCGACCTTCACGCCGGAGCCTGCCGCGATGCGGCGCTTGCGGCTGTGGTTGAGGACGCTGGGGTTTTCGCGCTCGTAGGGGGTCATCGACTGGATGATCGCCTCGGTGCGCGCCATGGCCTTTTCGTCCACCTGCGCGCCCTTGAGCGCGCCGGCGTTCATGCCTGGGATCATGCCCGCGATCTCGTCGAGGCCGCCCATGCCCTTGAGCTGGGTGAGCTGATCGTAGAAATCGGAGAGCGTGAATTTATTGCTGCGAAGCTTCTGCTCCAGCTCAGCGGCCTTCTTCTGGTCGAACGCGGCCTCGGCCTTTTCGATCAGCGTCAGCACGTCGCCCATCCCGAGGATGCGGGACGCCATGCGGCCGGGGTGGAACGGCTCGATCTGGTCGAGCTTCTCGCCCGTGCCGATGAACTTGATCGGCTTGCCCGTAACGGCCTTGACCGAAAGGGCCGCACCGCCGCGCGCGTCGCCGTCGAGCTTGGAGAGGATGACGCCGTCGATGTCGAGGTAGTCGTTGAACGTCTGCGCGGCGTTGACCGCGTCCTGACCGGTCATCGCGTCGACGACGAGCAGGATCTCATTCGGCTTGACCTCGGCCTTGATGGCCTTCAGCTCGTCCATGAGCGCCTCGTCGACGTGCAGACGGCCCGCCGTGTCGAGGAAAACCATGTCGTTGCCGTGCCGGATGGCATGGGCGATGGCGGCTTTCGCAATGTCGACCGGGTTCGTCTGCCCCATCTCGAAGACGGGGATGCCGAGCTGTCCGCCGACGACCTGAAGCTGCTTGATGGCCGCCGGACGGTAGATGTCGCAGGCGACGAGCAGCGGATTTTTATTCTGCTTTTTGAACAGGCCCGCGAGCTTCGCGCCGTTCGTCGTTTTACCGGCGCCCTGCAAGCCGACGAGCATCACGACCGTGGGCGGCTGCGACGCCATGTGGATCTTCTGGTTTTCGCTGCCCATCAGGGCGGTAAGCTCTTCGTTGACAATCTTGACGATCATCTGCGCGGGCGTCAGGCTCTCGAGCACATCCGTGCCAACGGCGCGCTCGGTGGTCTTTTTGATGAAGTCCTTGACGACCTTATAGCTGACGTCGGCCTCGAGCAGGGCGAGGCGGATCTCGCGCATCGCGTCCTTGACGTCGGCCTCGGAGAGGCGGCCCTTGCCGCGCAGCTTTTTGAATGCGTTGGAGAGCTTTTCAGTTAAGCCTTCAAATGCCATTGCTTACTCCTTTATCTTGTCCACAGCGGCGAGGATCTGCCGCGCGGCCTCTTCGGCGCCCGGAACGGCCAGCAGCGCACGGGCCGCGGATCCGATCTGCCCGCAGGCGGCGCGCACGGCCTCTTCCCGTGCGATGCAGCCGGTCTTTTCTTCAAAGTCCCGGAGCTGCGCCTCGGCCCGGGCCAGCGTATCATGGACGCCCTGCCGCGTGACGCCGAGATCCTCGGCGATCTCACTGAGGGACAGATCCTGATTATAATAGAGGTCGAAGCAGGTGCGCTGCTTCTCCGTCAGAAGCTCACCGTAGTAATCGTAGAGCAGCGCCATCGTCAGCGCGTCATGCTTCATGCGGAACGCCTCCTGTCAGGGGTTTGGCCTTTACAACTCCGCTATCATACAGGATTTCTCCGCGTTTGTCAAGTAAAAAGCTTGTCAGATGCAGAGACTGACAAGAAATTCTATTTACATTTCGAGCATATTATGTTAACATGGGGCATACATATTTAGAACTGATCCATTTATGATCCATACAGGAAGGAGAACTTTCATGAAAACCATACATAAGCTGCTGGCGCTGGCGCTCTGCCTGGCGCTGCTGTGCGGCGCAGTCTCGGCCACGATGCGCGAGACCGGCACGTCCGGCCTGAAGCTGGCCGACGAAGTGACCTACACGCACACAAGCTGGTCAAACGATCAGAAGGAAGGCCAGTATTTACAGGAGCACACCCTGACCTATACGGCGGGCGGCGCGGTGCGGCCGATGGTCGTCTATGGCGACACGCTCTATGGCCGCAGCCCGATGAACTACGCGGCGAAGTTCCTCGAAGATAAGAATCTCGTGCTCGTCGCGGGCGTGAACGGCTCGTTCTTCGACATGAACAACGGCATCCCCTACGGCCTCATCGTCACGGAGGGCATCCTCCGTTCGAGCGGAAACATCAGCTCCATCGGCTTCTTTGCCGACGGCAAAACCGTCATCGGTACGCCGGAGCTGAAGGTCACGGCGACGATTGGCGGCACGGAGCAGGAAATCTTCTACAACAAGGCCCTGACGCGCGACAACGGCATCGGACTCTATTCCCGCGACTATGACACCGCGACGAAGAGCAGCCTGAAATCCTACAACGTCGTCCTCCAGCCGCTGAGCGGCAAGGCGGAGCTGACGATGACCGGCACACTCTCGGCGACCGTCCGCGCCGTTCAGGACAAGACGGCCTCGTGCGACATTCCGGAGGACTGCTTCGTCCTCGCCATCGCCGAGGACAGCCGCTATGCCAGCGCACTCGACACCATGAAGGCCCTGAAGACCGGCGACGTCGTCCAGATCACGACGACCTGCAACGCGGCGTGGAGCGCCGTGCAGTACGCCTGCGGCGGCGGCGAGATGCTCGTCGAAAACGGCGTCCCCGCGACGGACTTCAAGCTCGACACCGCAGAGAAATTCCGCGCGCGTACCGCGGCAGGACTCAAGACCGACGGTACGCTGATTCTCTACACCGTCGACGAATCGGATATTTCCGCCGGCCTGACGCTCCCGCTGCTGGCCGAACGGATGTCCAAGCTCGGCTGCGCGACCGCCATCAACCTCGACGGCGGCGGCTCCACAGCGGCGGGCGTCGTCTATCCGGGCTATTCCACTGGCGCGACCGTCAACAGCCCCTCGGACGGCAAGCTGCGCGGCTGCGCGAACTTCATCTTCCTCACCCGCACGGCCACCACGGCGGGCCAGCCGCAGCGGCTCCATCTCTATCCCCTCTCCGGGACGAACGTCCTGCCCGGCGCGCGCGTCACGCTGACTGCCAAGGCGTCCGACGCGAACTATCAGGCGGCCGACCTGCCCGGTGACGTGACCTACAGCACAAACGGCGGCGTGGTCGAAAGCGGCGTTCTGAACGTCGGCAGCACGGCCCGCGCCGGGACGCTCACCGTCTCGGCCACGAGCGGTGCCCTCCAGACCAGCACGACCTATACCGTCCTGACCGACGTCAGCGCCATCACCGTCCAGAAGGCGGACGCGAAGTCCGCGCTCACGGCGCTGCGCTGCGCGGGCGGCTCGTCCACAGCGCTCAAGGCTTCGGCCACCTGGTCCGGCATGGAGGTGCTTGCGCAGAACATCAGCTTCACGTGGGCCGTCTCTGACGGACTCGGCACGGTCTCGGCGGACGGCGTCTTCACGGCGGCAGACGTGAGCAAGCCCACCGACGGCACGCTCACCGTCTCCTACGGCACGGCCAAAACGGAGATCCCCGTCACCATCAGCCCCGCAAACCCGTTCACCGACGTCAAGGGCCACTGGGCCGAAGAGATGATCAACAGCCTCTACTTTGACGGCGTCGTCACCGGCTCCACGCAGAAGGACGGCACGATGATTTACCGTCCAGACGATTCCATGACGCGGCAGGAGTTCGTCGTGGCTCTGATGCGCTACCTCGGCGCGAACCTCAGCGACTATGAAAACACGAAGCTCCCATTTGCCGACAGCAGTAAGATCGCCAAATGGGCCAGCGACGCCATGAAGGCCGCCTACGCGATGGGCTATCTGACCGGTTCCAGCTCCGACGGCAAGCTCTACGCCAAGCCGGCCGACACGATCTCCCGGCAGGAGGCCATGGTCATCCTGTCCCGCACGCTGCCGGAGAGCACGGCTTCTGCCGATGACCTCGAAAAACGTTTCTCCGACGCGGACAAGGTCGCCAAATGGGCGCGCGAGCCGCTGGCGCAGATGCTGCAAGCGGGGATCATCTCCGGCTCGAACGGCAAGCTGAACCCCACCGGCAAGGTCACCCGTGCACAGGTCGCGAAAATGCTCTATCAGCTGCAACAACAGTAAAAACATGCGGGCGGGGCTATGCCCCGCCCGTTTTTCGATTTTGTAATGCACCATGTGGGGGCCGATGCCCTCATCGGCCCGCATTTTTGAACCCATTCTTTTCTTTCTCCCTCAGAAAGAAAAGAACGGGTTCAATCCTCCAAGAAAAGAAAGAGGGCATTCAAAATCGGAAGCGCATCCCGTGCCGCCATCATGTAACAGCTCAGT
>USDP01000075.1 GCA_900553545.1 uncultured Eubacteriales bacterium
GAGAGATATTTGAAAGAAAAAACGAAAACGCCGGAGCGGGCGCTCCGGCTGTGGTTCTGGCTGTTTGCGGCAGCCTGCCTGATTGCGGCTGTTGCGATGCCGGATCGTGCGGCAATGCTTGCGGGACTGAAGCGGATCTGCGTGCTGCCGTATCAGTCGGCAAATCCGTATTTCGCGGCAGAAAACGGCGGATTTGCAGGTACATTCTTAAATGCCGCTCTGATTTGCGCAATTTGCGCGGCGGTTTATTCGCTGCCGGGCAGCAAGCCGGACGGCGTGTCCGTGCTGGCGTTCTTCCTGACGGCGGGGTTTTCCTTCTGGGGGATTACGGTGCTGAATATCTGGTTCTGCTTCGCCGGGACGCTGATTTTCTGCTTTGTGCGGAAGGTCAACCCCTGCACGCAGGGCAACGTGTTCCTGTTCTCCACGGGCATTGCACCGCTGATGACGGATCTTCTGATTCGCTACCCGGGCGTGGAGGCGCACGGCGTAACGCTGCTCGGCTGCGTGCTGGCGCTGCTGGCCTGCTGCCTGATCGGGTTGATTTTGCCGGCGGGACTGGCGCACAGCCCGAAGATGCACAAGGGATACGACCTCTACTCCGCAGCGGTGCCGATTGGTCTGGTCGCGTTTTTCCTGCGTGCGGTGCTCCATCGCGTGCTCGGCGGGACGCTGGCAGACGGCGTGGGCGTCGGCGCGGGCGAGGGGAACTGGCTTGTGACGAATGTGTTCTGTATCGCGGTGTTTGTGCTGGCGATCGTACTGGGACTGTCGTTCGGCGGAAGCTTTCAGGAGTATGGCAAGCTGCTCCGTGACTCCGGGTACAACGTGGATTACGGTGCAAAGTACGGCGTGGGCACAGGCATTTTGAACTTTGGCATCTATGGACTGTTCATTCTGCTCTACTACAACGCGATTGGTGCGAACTGGAACGCCGCGACGCTCGGCTGCGTGTTCTGCATGGTCTGCTGCTGCTTCAAGGGCAGCCACCCGGGCAACGTCTGGCCGATCATGGTCGGCTATGTGGCCGCGTCGTTCGCGACGAAGGGTCTCTGCGCCGCCCTCGGCACCGACTTCACCACCGCCATCAATGCCCAGGCCATCGTCATTGGACTTTGCTTTGCCAACGGCCTTTCGCCGGTTTCGGGCAAATACGGCTGGTGGGCCGGGATCGTGTTCGGCGTGCTGCATTACGCGCTGGTCACAAGCGTGCCGTTCACGCACGGCGGCTTCCTGCTCTATAACGGCGGCTTCACCGCGGCGCTGATCTGCTTCCTGTTCATCCCGGTCATGGAAATGTTCTTCAAGACCAGGGACGAAAAGGCGGCCCTCCGCGCAAAAAAATAAGAGCAGCACTACACAATTCCCGGAAAAGCATCCGCTTTTCCGGGAATTTTTACTTGTTCTGTCCGGTTTATTCAAAATAAGAATTGACAAAACAATTTCTTTTTACTATAATATTCTGGTCTGCGGAGGTCGCAGACATGATCCTTGCCGCAAACGCGATTTGCGGCCATAAGTCCAGAAGGAGGTGCAACAACAATGGCAAAACTTTCCGCTAAGTATGAGATCCTTTATATCATCGATCCCGCACAGGGTGAAGAGGGTATCGCGGCTCTCGTGGAAAAATTCAAGAGCCTTGCAGAAGGCTACGGCGAAGTGACCAGCGTTGATGAGTGGGGCAAGCGTCGTCTTGCGTACCCGATCAACGACCTGGTGGAAGGCTACTACGTCTACATGACCTGTGACGCCAAGCCCGAGATGCCGGCAGAGCTTGACCGTGTCTTCAAGATCACGGAAGGCATCCTGCGTTCCATCATCGTCGCCGTCGAAGAGTAAGGAGGCTTTTTCATGCTGAACCACATCGTTCTCATGGGCCGTCTGACTCGCGATCCGGAGCTGCGCCGTACCGGCAGCGGCATCGCGGTCGCCTCGTTCACGCTCGCCGTCGACCGCGATTTCGCATCGCAGGGCGGCGAAAAGGAAACGGATTTCGTCGACATCGTCGCATGGCGTTCCACCGCAGAGTTCGTCAGCAAATACTTCACGAAGGGCCGCATGGCTGTCGTCTCCGGCCGGCTGCAAATTCGCAACTGGCAGGACAAAGAGGGCAACAAGCGCCGCAGCGCTGAAGTCGTGGCTGACAACGTCTACTTCGGAGAGTCCAAGCGCGACAGCATGGCTTCGTCCGGTTTCGACCAGACGCCGCCGCCCGTCTCGTATCAGGCCCCGGCCAATCCGGCCGCCTCGTCTGATTTCTCAACGCTGATGGACGACGATCCCGACCTTCCGTTCTGAGCTCGCTTTTCCACAAGACCAAGATAGGAGGATTCATTATGGCAATGGCTAATGATCGTGTCCATCCTCGCAAGCGCAAGAAGGTCTGCTCCTTCTGCGTCGATAAGGTTGCGCACATCGATTTCAAAGACACTGCGAAGCTCCGCCGTTACCTGTCCGAGCGTGGCAAGATCCTGCCCCGCCGTACCACCGGTACCTGCGCTGCTCATCAGCGTCAGCTGACGGTCGCCATCAAGCGCGCCCGCCACATCGCCCTGCTGCCGTACGTGGCAGAATAAGAAAAAACAAACCGCGCCTGCCCAACGGACAGGCGCGTTCTGCAATGAGGTAGCTATGTTTTCGATCACGCTGCTCTGCATGGGCAAGCTCAAGGAAAAATTCTATACCGCCGCCGCAGAGGAATACAGCAAACGCCTGCGCGCGTTTGCCGATTTCCGCATCGTCGAGCTGCCGGAATACCGCCTGCCGGACAACCCGAACGAGACGCAGATCGCGCAGGGCCTCGCCCGCGAGGCCGAGGCCATCCGCAAGGCCATCCCGAAGGGCGCGTGGCTCTGCGTGCTGACGCCGGAGGGCAGGCTGCTCTCCTCAGAAGAGCTGGCCTCCGCGCTGCACAGCGTAAAGACCGGCGGCAGATCGGCGGCCTGTTTTCTAATCGGCTCGTCGTTCGGCATCGATCCATCGATCAAGGCGATGGCCGATCTGAAGCTCTCGATGAGCAGGATGACCTTTCCGCACCATCTGGCCCGCGTGATGGCGCTCGAGCAGCTTTACCGTGCTGAGTCCATCCAGGCGGGAACAAAATATCATAAATGAGGTGTTTTTATGTTTAAAGCCTATGAAATGATGGAAACTGCTGTAAAGCACAACGCGCAGGGCGGCGAAGGCAGCCCGAAGTTCCGCTATCTGTTCTCTGCTGAGGAGCTGGGGAACCGTGCGGAGCTCATGGCCGTCATCACGCTGGAACCCGGCGAGTCCGTCGGCGTCCATCCGCACACCAGCAATGGCGAAGCCTATTTCATCCTCGAAGGCGGCGCAACCATGACCGAAGACGACGAGACGCGCATCCTCGGCGTCGGCGACGCGGAATTCTGCGCTGACGGCCACACGCACTCGATCAAGAATCACACCGATAAGCCCATGCGCTTCCTCGCGGTCATCTTCCCGAACAAGTAAAATGCAGCGGCCCTTCCATCCGGAAGGGCCGCGTTTTCTTTTCGAACCTATCTTGTAGGGGCGGGCATTGTTTGCCCTTTTTTGCGCCCCCGTTCTTTTCTTTCTCAAAGAAGAGAACGCAAAGAACGGGGGCGCAAAAAGCGTCAGCTCCGGTCGAAGCCGAGGTAGCGCGTGCCCTGGAAATGCAGCGTTCCGCGGTCGCCCTCGAAGAGCATCCCATAGTCGCGCCCTGTCATGCGCAGCTCCATCCGGTCGCCGCTCTCCACCTGAAATGTCACATAATAGGTCGTGTCCGTGGTACAATAATCCATATCGTTCGCGCCGTTGTGGTGCCGGTGGCTGACATTTGTGCGCTTGGTGACGACCGTCGCGGGCACGGACAGGCGCGGCGAGGCGTCGTTTTTCCGTTTTTCCTTCGCGCCGCGCACGAGCATCGCGATCATCGTGCCGATTACAAAAACGAAGATAATGGTAAAAAAGATTGGGAATAGGGTGGAAAACAGGTCAAAACCGACTTCAAACATTGCAAATTCTCCTTTTCTCTGTTCTGTTTTTCAGACGAAATTCAGCAGAAAATGTTCCATCAACGCCAGGGATCGCTTGTCCCGGCCTTTTCCACGTTCCATTGGATGCTCCACTGTCCGCGCGGGATGTACATGCGCGTGACATAGAATGGGTCGTCCGAGGTGTTCCACGTGTAGCCGTCCATCAGCAGACCGTATTGATAATACCGCCGCGCGACCGCGATGGAGAGGTCGCTGCGCGTCCCCTCCGGATAACAGACCACAGACGGCATTTCGCCGGTCAGGGACGTGATGGCGTCGCGGCTGTGCTCCATTTCAAAAATGAGCGTGGCCTCGTCCATGCAGCTGAGGTTCCCGTGTGACCACGTGTGGCTCTGGATTGAGACGAGTCCAGACTGCGCCAGCTCCTGAATCTGCTCGGCGGTCATCTTACGCGCCTTGCCAAGATCGCGCGGAATGACGAAGATCGTCGCCTTGGCCTGATATTTCTGCAAAAGCGGATAAAGCTCCGTATAATTGTCGTCATAACCGTCATCAAACGTCAAAATCACGGGCTTTTCGTAATCTTCGAGGTGCGAAAGATCGTTGAAGAAGATCGTCTCATAGCCATTGTCCGCGAGGTATTGCAGGTGATTTTCCAGTTCGGACGGGCGGACAAAGAGGTCGGAATAGCCCCACGTTTCGTCGCCGACGGCGTGGTACATCAGGATTGGGACATTGACATTCGGCGTGGGCAAATCTGTGTTCTGGGGGCGCGCAAAATAGAGGACGCCGTCCTCTGTCTCCCCCGTGAGCAGTCCAAATCGCTCCGCCGCGCGGACGCCGTCGATCCAGAGTTCCCCATCCTGCCAGAGCGCCTGTGTCCCGTCCGCCGCGAGCCGCAGGCGCTCGCCCATGCGGCAGAGCACCGCCGCGTCCTCGGATTCCTGCAAGATTAAGTGTCCACCGTCCGCGAACAATTCTGCCGAAACGAACCGCGTTCCGTCCGCTGTTTCGAGCGTTGGAGCGGTCACACCGAACAGGAGCACGTCCGCTCCGGCTCCCGCTGAAGCCCGCTCCGGTTCCGGCTCACGCTCCGCTGTGTTTCCCGCTCCGGTTCCCGCTAAGACCTGCTCAGCTCCCGCGGTCTTCTCCGCTCCCGCAGATTTGTCAGTTTCTTTCAATTCTTCCGCCGCCGGTTCCTCTGCCTCCGCCGCCTCGGCGGCCTGCACCGGCATCGCGGGGATCTCGACCTCCGCGGGCGCACAGCCCGTCAGGCCAAGGCAGAGCAGCAGGGACAGCAGCAGCGCACAGCATTTCATCCGTCATTCCTCTTTTTCCGTCATTTTCCTCTATCCTATCAAATTTCGCCGCGCAGGGCAAGCGGTTTTGGAAAGATTCGTTGACAAAAACGTGGAAAAAGGGTATTCTAATGAGGTACATGATTCGCGCCGCTTCCATTCGGCGTGCGCGGGAAAGAGGGAAATGCAATGGCAGAACAGAATACGTTTTATATTACAACGCCGATCTATTATCCGTCGGCGAAGCTCCACATCGGCCACGCCTATTCCACCGTCGCGACCGACGCGATCGCGCGCTATCACCGACTGCGCGGCGAGGACGTGATGTTCCTCACCGGCACGGACGAGCATGGCCAGAAGATCGAAGAGAAGGCCAAGGCCGCGGGCGTGACCCCGCAGCAGTTCGTGGACGAGATCGTCTGCGGGGAAAAGGGCATCCTCGACCTCTGGAAGCTGATGAATATTTCCAACGACCGCTTCATCCGCACGACCGACGACTATCATGTCGAATCCGTCCAGCGCATCTTCAAGAAGATGTACGACAAGGGCGACATCTATAAGGGCACGTACAAGGGCAAATACTGCACGCCGTGCGAGAGCTTCTGGACCGAATCGCAGCTGAAGGACGGCAAATGCCCCGACTGCGGCGGCGAGGTTCACGACGCGGAGGAGGAAGCCTATTTCTTCCGCCTGTCCAAATACGCGAATCGCGTGCGCGATCTGCTCGTCAACACCGACTATTTGCAGCCGCGCTCCCGCGTCAACGAGATGGTCAAAAACTTCATCGATCCGGGCCTTGAAGACCTCTGTGTGTCCCGCACGTCGTTCACGTGGGGTATCCCCGTCACGTTCGACCCGAAGCATGTGGTCTATGTCTGGCTCGACGCGCTGACCAACTATATCACGGCGCTCGGCTATGAGAACGAAAAATACCACGACTATACGAAATACTGGCCCGCGGTACACATCGTCGGCAAGGAGATCGTCCGGTTCCACTCCATTATCTGGCCTGCAATGCTCATGAGCCTCGAAGAGCCGCTGCCAAAGCATGTCTACGGCCACGGCTGGCTCGTCATCGACGGCGGCAAGATGTCGAAGTCGAAGGGCAACGTCGTCGATCCCTATGTGCTGGCCGAGCGCTTCGGCGTGGACGCGCTGCGCTTCTTCCTGCTGCGCTCGTTCCCGTTCGGCTCCGACGGCAACTTCTCCAACGAGCTGCTGATCAACACGATCAACGTCGACCTCGCCAACGACCTTGGCAACCTCGTCTCCCGGACGACGGCAATGGTCGAGAAATACTTCGGCGGCACGCTCCCGGCGGAGCGCGAGGCCGGGCCGGAGGACGACGCGCTCATCGAGCTGCTGTCCGGTCTGCGCGGCCGCTATGAGGCCGAGATGGACAAGTTCCAGCTTCAGAACGGCCTCGACGAGACGTTCAAGTGCATCCAGCGCGCCAACAAGTATATCGACGAGACGGCTCCGTGGCAGCTCGCGAAGGACGAGAGCAAGAAGGCCCGTCTGGCCACCGTCATGTATAACCTGCTCGAGGCCGTGCGTATCTGCACGACGCTGCTGCTCCCGGTCACGCCGGAGGCCTGTCAGAAGATCTTCACGCAGATCGGTGCGGATGCGTCCGTCACGACGTGGGATGCTGCCGCTGCGTGGGGCGTCCTGCCCGCAAATGTGACCGTCCACAAGGGCGAGGCCATCTTCCCCCGCATCGACGCGGAAAAGGCGCTGGCCGAGCTGGAGGAGATCGAGGCAGCGCAGAAAAAGGCCGCGCTTCCCGCGCTGGAGATCGAGCCGCTGACGGAGGAGAAGGTCGACTTTGACACGTTCTGCAAGTCCGATTTCCGCGCCGTCAAGGTCAAGGCGTGCGAGGCCGTGAAGAAATCCGACAAGCTGCTGAAATTCACGCTCGACGACGGCACTGGCACTGACCGCCAGATCCTCTCCGGCATCCACAAGTGGTACGAGCCGGAGCAGCTGATTGGCAAGACGCTGCTTGCCATCGTGAATCTGCCGCCGCGCAAGATGATGGGTCAGGAGAGCTGCGGCATGCTGATCTCCGCCGTCCACACCGAGCACGGCGAAGAGCAGCTGCATCTCGTCATACTCGACGACGCGATCCCCGCCGGCGCGAAAATGTGCTGAGAAATGAAAATGGCCGCCCCGGCAGAGCCGGGGCG
>USDP01000076.1 GCA_900553545.1 uncultured Eubacteriales bacterium
TCGCCCCGTCGCACACCATGCCGCACACATTGCCCAGCACCGTCCGCAGCATCCGCTCCACGCAGTCCGCGTCATCTCCGCGCAGCATCGCGATCCCGCCCGCCGCGCCTCCGGCGGCCAGCGCCGCGCCGCACACCGGCGCGATGCGGCCCTCGTCCGCTCCGGCCCGCGTCTTGAGGAAGACCGTCAGCAGATTCGCTGCCGCCGCGGCCCGCACGATCTCTTCATGGTTCCGGCCCATCCGCCGCCCCGCGGCGGCGACCGGCGCGGTACATGTCACGCCCTGATTGCCGGAGCCGCTGTTGCTCATCGCCGCCAGCGGCGCGCCGCCCATCCGCGCGTCCACGCCCGCGCACCCGGCGCAGACCGCCTCCATCGCCGTCCCGCCGCCCAGCATCCCGGACTCTGTCAGCGTCTTTCCGGTCTGCATCCCGTATCCCTGCCGCAGCCCTTCTTCGCTCAGCGCCGTGTTCAGCCGCACGGCTTCCTCTGCCCGCGCCAGCCGCGCCAGCGGCGCATGCGTGCAGAACTCCCAGATCGTCTCCACGCTGAGTGCGCCATAGTCCGGCGCGTCCTCCGCCTCCGCAGCGCTGCGCGTGTCACGGAGAACATTTCCATCCGATTCCAGATAGGCCACGTTGTCGTGCCGGTCCTGCACGATGGCGACGCCCGTGCCCTCGCTGCCTGTCACGGTGACGCGCAGCCAGAGCCGCGGGACGTCCTCCTTCAGCTCCATGCGCACCTGACCCGCTGCGATCATCCGCTCCGCTGCCGCTGCGTCTTCCGCTCGCACCCGCTGGAAGACCTGCATCCCATCCGCTGCGTTCCCCGCAAGCGCGCCGAGCGCACAGGCCATCCGGCCTCCGCAGCGCCCGCCGGAATTTGGAATTTTGACATACTGCACGCCCTTGATCATCGCGGCGGACGCCTCGATCCCGATGCGCGCCACCGCGCCATGGGCGTACGCCCGCGCGGACGCAGCGCAGAGGGCGAATGCCATCGGCTCCGTGCAGCCGAGCGCGGGCTTCAGCTCATATTCCAGAATTTTTTGCAGCATCCCGGTTTCTCCGCTCATGGCGCCCAGTGCGCCCGCGTCTCTGCCGTCTGGATGTGGATGGTCTTTGCCTCCAGAAATTCCGCGAGGCCCAGCATCCCTTTCTCCCGGCCGAAGCCGCTCTGCTTGCAGCCGCCGAACGGCAGCTGCACCGATCCCATGCCGAAATCGTTGATGTAGACCGTCCCCGCGCGCAGCGCCTTCGCCACACGCACGGCGCGGCTGAAGTCCTCTGTCCAGAGACCGGCGGCAAGGCCGTAACGGCTGTCGTTCGCGATTGCGACGGCCTCTTCCTCATCCTCAAACGTCTGCACCGCCAGCACCGGCCCGAAGATCTCCTCCTGCGCGATGCGCGCCTTGCGCCCAACGCCGTCGAAAATCGTCGGCTCGATGTAGCAGCCGCCGTCGTAGATCCCGCCACGCAGCCGCCGTCCGCCGGTGACGAGCGCCGCCTCCTGCTTGCCGGCCTCGATGTACTGCAAAATGCGCTTGCCCTGCTCCTCGGAGATGATGGGGCCGAGGTGGACGTCCGTCATCGGATCGCCGACGGTGAGCGTTTCCGTCTTTGCAATGAGCTTTTCCAGAAATTCGTCGTGGATGCGCCGCTCGAGCAGCAGCCGCGTCCCGCCGTCGCAGACCGCGCCCTGATTGAAGAACACGTTGCAGCACGCCGCGTCCACTGCGTCGTCCATCCGCGCTGTGTCTGCGAAGACGAGGTGCGGCGATTTGCCGCCAAGCTCCAATCCCACGCGCGTCAGGTTTTCCGCTGCGCCGCGCATCACGCCGCGCCCCACATCCGTGGAGCCGGTGAAGGTCACGCGGTCGACCAGAGGACTTTCTGCCAGCGCCGCACCGACGACCGTTCCCTGGCCGGAGACCATGTTGAGCGCTCCGTCTGAAACGCCCGCCCGCCGCAGGATCTCGCAGACCTCCGCAACGATCGAGTTTGTCAGCTCCGCCGGCTTGCACACCATGGTACACCCGACGGCCAGCGCCGGGGCCAGCTTGAAGGCCAGCATCATGATCGGGAAGTTCCACGGCACAATCGCCGCCACCACGCCCACCGGCTCCCGCGCGACGAGCGCGTCATAGGTTCCGGAGATCGCATAGCTCTCGCCGTGCGCCTCCAGCGCCAGATGCGTGAAATGGTCGAAGAGGTTTGCCGTCGTCTGAATTTCGCCGCGCGCCTGCGCGATCGGCTTTCCGGTTTCCAGCGTAATGAGCCGCGCCAGCTCATCTGTGCGTTCCCGCAGCTCCGCCGCGGCCCGCCGCAGCACGTCCCCGCGTGCCGCCGCGCCCATATGCGGCCACGGCCCATGGTCAAACGCCTCGCGCGCCGTTGTGATGGCGCGTTCCGCTTCTGCACGGGTCGCCCGGTCGTGCCGCGAGACGACGTTGCCAGTCGCCGGGTCGCGCCGGGTATAGACCTCGCCGCTCTCGCTCTCGACCCACTGCCCGCCGATGAAAAGATGATCGTGTCTCATCTGAGATCCTCCTGTTCTCATGCTTCTCCGAGATAAAGACCCTGTACAACGGGGTCGTTTTGCAGGCGCTCGCTCGCGTCTGTCAGGGCGATGCGGCCCGTCTGGATGACGTAGCCGCGCTGCGCAATTTGCAGGGCCATCCGCGCATTCTGCTCCACGAGCAGGATGGTGATGCCCCGCCGGTGCAGATCCGCGATGATCTCGAAGATCTGCTCCACGATGACCGGGGCCAGACCCATCGACGGCTCGTCGAGCAGCATCAGCTTCGGCTCCATCATCAGTCCCCGCGCCATCGTCAGCATCTGCTGCTCTCCGCCGGAGAGCGTCCCGGCCTGCTGCCGCAGCCGCTCGCGCAGGCGCGGAAAGAGATCGAGCGAGGTCTCCAGCAGCTCCTGCGTGCGGGCCTTATTGCGGCTGAGATACGCGCCCATCCGCAGATTTTCCAACACGGTGTTCTCCGCAAAGATGCCGCGCCCCTCCGGCACGTGCGCAATGCCGCGCGCGGCGATCTCGTGCGGGGGCAGATGCGTGATGTCCTCGCCGTCAAATGTGATCTTCGCCTCTGGCCCGAGCTTCATCAGCCCTGAGATGGCCTTGAGCGTTGTGCTCTTGCCTGCGCCGTTCGCGCCGATGAGCGTGACGATCTCGCCCTGCTCGACGTTCAGGTCAATGCCCTTCAGCGCCCGGATCTTTCCGTAAAACGCCTCTACGTGCGTCAGTTCCAAAAATGCCATATCCGCTCCGTTCCCGTCCGTTACATCACCTTCTGGTGGCCGAGATAGGCCGTGATGACCTCCTCGTTTTCCAGTACCTCGCGCGGCGAGCCGAGCGCGATCTGCCGCCCGAAGTTCAGCACGAGGATTCGCTGCGATACGCCCATGACGACCTTCATATCGTGCTCGATCATCAGCACACAGACGCCCCGCTCCTCGCAGATGCGCTGGAACAGCTGCACCATCTCCTCCGACTCCGACGGGTTCATCCCCGCCGTCGGCTCGTCGAGCAGGAGCAGGCCCGGCGCGGTGGCCAGCGCCCGCGCGATTTCCAGCCGCCGCTGGCGGCCGTACGGCAGATTCTTCGCCAGCGCGTTCGCGTCGTCCAGAATTCCGACGTAGTCCAGAATCTCTGCCGCGCGGTCGAGCGTTTCGGCTTCCTGCGCGCGGAAGCGCTGCGTCCGCAGCAAAATGTCACCCAGCCCTGTCCGCTCATGGAGCTGCCGCCCGATCATCACGTTCTCCAGCACCGTCAGGTTCTGAAACAGGCGGATGTTCTGGAACGTCCGGCAGACGCCGCGCTCCACGATGCGGCTCGGCTCCAGCCCCACGATGCTCTCACCGTAGAGGCGGACATCGCCGCCCGTTGGCCGGTAGATGCCGGTGACGATGTTGAAAAACGTCGTCTTGCCCGCGCCGTTCGGCCCGATGATGCTGAAGACCGTCTTCTCCGGGATGGAAAAGCTCAGCTCCTGCAAGGCTTTCAGTCCGCCAAACTGGATGGAGAGGTTTTCCGCCTCCAATACGGGAGCGCCCACATGTGCCTGTTCCGTCATGGCTCCGCCTCCTCTCCGTGCGCCGCCGCACTCTGGAGCGTGACGGGCTTTTTCTTTGTCGGCAGAATACCGCCGGGCCGGAAGATCATCATAATGATCAAAATCAGCCCGAAGAAGAACTTTTCCAGCTTCGAAGGATCGAGCTGCTCCGGGATGTTCAGCCCGCCGTTGACGCGTGCGCTGCTGAGCACCTCGGAAAATGCCTTCAAAATTTGCAGATTCAAAATCGAGATCAGCGACGCGCCCATGATGACGCCGGGGATGTTCCCCGTGCCGCCGAGTATAACCATCGCGAGCACCATGAACGAGATCTGCACCGTGAAGCTCTCCGGGCTGACGAAGCCCTGCTTCGCCGCGAACACCACGCCCATCACGCCGCCGAAGCAGGCGCTGATGACGAACGAGGCGATCTTCATTTTCACGATCGGAATGCCGACGGCCCGCGCCGCCGTCTCGTCCTCGCGGATGGCCGTCCATGCCCGTCCAAGCTTCGAGTTTTCCAGCCTGTGGCAGATCAGGATGACCGCCGCCGCGAGCAGCAGGACGATGAAATACATATAGGTCACGCTGTCCAGTGTCTTGCCGAAGAGCACCGGCTTCGGGATGTTTGCGATGCCCTTTGCGCCGTTCGTGATGTTCAGCGGCTTGATCATGTTGTTCAGCAGGTTGCGGATGATCTCGCAGAAGGCCAGCGTCACGATGCAGAGATAGTCGCCGCTGATGCGGATGACCGGCAGCGCGATCAAAAAGCCCACCAGACAGCCAATCGCCCCGCCGATCAGCAAAAACAGCCAGAACGAGCCGCCGCCGAGCGGGAAGAGGCCGCCTGCCGCGAGGAAGTTGAGGCACTGATTCGTGCAGAGCAGGCCATAGGCATACGCGCCGAGCGCGTAGAACGCGATGTAGCCGAGGTTAAACAGTCCACAGTAACCCACCGTGATGTTCAGCCCCAGCGCCAGCACGACATACATGCCGACCTGCGTCGCCACGTCCATGAAATAGGACGACCGCGTCCCCACCAGCGGCAGCAGCACGCACAGCACCAGCGCACACCAGCCATATTTCGCCGCCCTTGGCAGCTGCGTCAGAAAGACGAGACAGGCCGCGCCCAGCATCGCCAGCATCGAAAACGCGCCGGACGGATTTGCATACGCCAGCCAGAAGGCGCCGCCTGCCGCCAGCAGCAGCGCCGGGAGCTGCACCGGGAGGCCGCGGCCCCAGACGGCCTTGAGTTTTGTGATCCAGGTTTTCATTGCCTCACCTCAGACTTTCTCTGCCGTTTTCCGGCCCAGCAGCCCGTGCGGCCGGATGATGAGCACCACGATCAGCACGACAAACGCGAAAATGTCCTTGTAGCCCGAGCCGATCACGCCGCCCGTCAGCGTATTGAGATAGCCTGCCGCGAGCGATTCGATCAGCCCCAGCAGCACGCCGCCCAGCATCGAGCCGGGAATGCTCCCGATCCCGCCGAAGACCGCTGCTGTGAACGCCTTGTTGCCGATTGTAATGCCGATATAGGGGTTGATCATGCCATACTGGATGGCGAACATCGTCCCGGCAACGCCGCCCATCGCCGCGCCGACGAAAAACGTCGTCGTGATGGTCTTGTTTACGTGGATACCGAGCAGCGCGCTCATCGTCTGGTTCTGCGACACGCAGCGGATCGCGCTGCCGACCTTCGTGCGGTGGATGAACGTATACAGGATGGCCAGCGCCGCAAGGCACACGCCGACAATTAAAATCGCGCGGACGGTGACCTTCGTGTATTCGTTCAGCACGAATTCCCGCTTGAAGATCGACGGCAGCGTCAGATAGAAGCTGTTGTGCGCGAACGTCTCGGCCACGCGCACGAAGTCCTGCAAGAAATACGACACGCCGAACGCCGAAATCAGCGGCACGAGCCGCGGCGCGCTGCGCAGCGGGCGATAGGCCACGCGCTCGATGAACACGCCGAGCAGCCCTGTCAGCACCAGCGCCGCCAGCAGCGCCACGGCAAATGCAAATACCGTCCATCCGCCGCCCGCCGCTGCGCCGAGCAGCGCGATGAGCACCTCCGCGCCGATGAACGCGCCGCACATGAAAATTTCCGCGTTGGCAAAATTGATAAAATGGAGTACGCCGTAGACCATCGTGTACCCCAGCGCGACAATCGCATACACGAAGCCGAGCTGCAAGCCGTCGACGAGCATCTGCGGCAGTAATTTCAGAAGCACACCATCACCTCACCTCATCCGGTTTCCTCCGGGGCCGCCCAAATGGACGGCCCCATCTGTTTGCTTATGCGCCGGTCAGTTCTCCAACCAGCTTGCCGGGATAGCCGTCGACGATTTCATAGGCATACGACTTGGCGTTGATGTTGTCGCCTTTTTCATCGAACTGGAACGTGCCGGTGATGCTCGTGATCTCGACATTTGCCATCGCCTCGACGACCTGCGCGCGCGTCGGCTTGCCGCCCGCCGCGTCGATGGCGTTCGAGAGGGATTCGAGCGCGACGGCCGCCGCCTCGTAGAAGTAGATGGCATAGCCGTCCGCAGCGAGGCCGGACGTCTGCTGATACCGGTCGACCCATTCCTGCAAAACTGCGCTGGAATCAAAGGCCGGGCTGGACGAGATGTAGTACGCGCCCACCGCGTTCTCCTTGCCCGCAATGTTCACCAGCTCCGACGTGTCCACGCCGCTCGAGCCGACGTAGATCGACGTGATGCCCTTGTCGCGGATCTGCTTGAGCAGGAGCGAACCCTCGGGATAGTTGCCGCCGTAGTAGACCGCGTCGGGGTTCGCCGCGGCGATCTGGTTGACGACGGCGGAGAAGTCGACCTCGTTCGAGACGATGCCCTCATTCGCCACAACGTCCAGCCCGATCTGCGCCGCCTCGGCAGCGAACGCCTCGCACTGGCCCGCGCCGAACGCCTGCTGGTCGTTGACGAGGAAGATCGTCTGGATGCCGAGCGAATCCTTGCAGAACCGCGCCGTCGCCGGAGCCTCAAAATCGTCGCGCTGGCAGACGCGGAGGATGCCCTTCAGGCCCCGGTCGGTGACGTCGACGTTCGTGGATTGACCCGTCACCATGCCAAGCTCTGCCGGGCACGTGATGGCCGAGGAGGAGATCGTGCAGCTCGAGTTGCAGTGCCCGATCATGATGAGCACATCCGGGTCAGACACCATCTTCTGCCCAATCGTTACGGCGACTGTCGGGTCGGACTGGTCGTCGTTCGTCACAAATTCCAGCGTGCAGCCCGATTTTTCCTCCAGCTCCGCCTTTCGTTCGTTGAACGCC
>USDP01000077.1 GCA_900553545.1 uncultured Eubacteriales bacterium
CGTCATTGCGAGCCGGTGCGCACACCGGCTCGCAATCCCGTGGATCTTTTAGGAGTCCTGGGGCAGGCAGGAAAAATCAATCCCCAACTTCTTCTATCATCCCCAAAATTTCCCGACTTTCTTTGACGATTCTCCGTCCGCCCTCAACGGACTCCAACTGCGTCAGGAAGATGAGCAGCTCCTGTCCCGCGCCGAATGTCTTTCTTACAAATTTTGCCGCATGCTCCATTCGCATCCGAAGCTCCGCTTCCGCCGTCTCGATGGCCGTGCGGCGCCGCGCTTCCTCCTGCCGGAGTCTGTCAAGATTTTCCGCTCCGCGCAGCAGCCCGCTCACGACCGCGCAGAATGTCCGCTCCGCGGCGCGCTCCTTCGCGCTGATTGCTCCGCACGCGATGCGCACCTCGACCGCGTGCTCTCTCCGCGCCAGATGCTCCGCCGCCAGATCTTCCGCTGCGCCGCAGAAGCTCGTCAGGCTCTGCGCCAGCTGTTTCCCGGCACAGCAGGTTTCCAGTTCCTTGCCAAGTGCATGCAGCAAAAATTCCACCATCGCCAGCCGCTCGTCAAACCGCAGTTTCCGCAGCTCCGGCGCGCAGGGAATAACACCGGAGAGCACGCCTTCCACATCCAGCTTTGCCCTGCACGCTGTAAAAATGCGGAAGAAGGAAGTGAAGGCCGCTGCGGTCTCCGGCTCCTGCAAAAATTCTCCGAATACGGCATCCTCGATCGGGAAGTCCAGTCGTTCATAGCCGCTCAGCAACGTAGACAAATCCTCCCAGCCGCGTGCCGTCACCGCGCCGTGCCCGTGCGGCTCCACACGGTAAAACCGCTCCGGTTCCAATTCCAAAAAGCTCATGACCGCCGGATGGACGCCGCGTGCCAGCGCATACGTCCGCCAGACCGCGTAGTCCGCCTCCACCTCGATCAGGCGCACGCGATCCATCGTCGCCGCGTCGAACCGCCGCGCCGACCCGTTATATTCCGGCGGGTTGCCCGCCGCCGCGATCACCCACCCCTCCGGGACACGGTATTTTCCAAATTCCTTCTTCTGCAATAATTGCAGCATCGCAGGAACCAGCGTTTCTGAGACGCAGTTGATCTCGTCGAGGAACAAAAAACCGGTTTTCTGCCCCGTTTGCTCCATCTGGTCGTAGATCGACGCCAGGATCTCGCTCATGGTATACTCCGTCGCGGAGCAGGTCTTTCCGCCGTAGGTCTTTTCGCGGATCAGCGGCAGACCGATCGCGCTCTGGCGCGTGTGGTGCGTCATCGTGTAGGCTACGAGTCCCGCGCCCAGCTCCTCCGCCAACTGCGAGAGGATCGCCGTCTTGCCCACGCCCGGCGGCCCCATCAACAGGAGCGGCCTCTGCTGCTCCGCGGGAATCCGCAGCGAGCCGAATTCATCCCGCTCGGTATAGACCAAATATGTCCTTCGAAGGGCTTCCTTCGCCTGTTTTATATCCATTGTTCCTCGCTCCCCGGTTTTTCCGCGTCCAGCACGAGCGTCTTCGCCCAGCGCGGAATGTTGATGTCGTCACAGCGGTATTGCAGCATCACAAATGTCACCGGATACGGCGGCGCTTCCTCCGGGAACACGCCGTAGCCGTCCGTGAAATAGAGCACGCCGCCCAACCGTTCCAGCTTCCCTTCCTCGATGAGCCGGTCGACATGGCGGAAGGCCGGGCGGAAATCCGTCCCGCCGCCGCCGTAAAGCTCCAGATGCTCCAGATACCACTGAAATTCGTCCAGATTGGTCACCAGTGCGTCCTGCTGCACCTCGCAGTCGCATTGCAGGATGTGCAGCCGGAACTGCTCGAAAAACAGCCGCTCACGGCACAGAATGTCCCGCACAGCGCTGAGAAACCACGCGCAAAGCCCGCGCGAGCAGGAGGCCGACGTATCCAGCACGATCACCATCTCCCGCAGCTTTCGCTCCTCGGAGTACTCGAGCGGCTCGATCAACGGCATCCCGTCGTAGCGCTCCAGGCCGTACATGTACCACGCATAGGAAAAATCCGTATCGTTCACATGCCGGTTCTCCCGCACCTCAGAAAGCGAGCGCAGCAACGCGGCGAAGCGCGCCTGATTGTCGGGCAGCTCCGGAAGATCGAGCCTCTGGTGCGTCGTGCCGGAGCCGATCTTCGGCCTGTGCGGCTGCATCAGGGGATGGAGCTTGCCCTCCTGCCGCTTCCAGACGGCGGCCAGCCCCTCGCCGGATGCACGCGCCCGCTGCTCGCGCTGCGCGGCGGCAGCCCAATATTCGTGACTGTCGCGCCGGAACGCCTCGCGCAGCTCGTCCTGCGGGATTGGGAATTCCCCCTCCAGCCGCGCATAGACGCTCCGCGCCGAATAGGCCGCGCCGTCACCGCAGGCATAAAACGCCTGCGCGTACAGCCCTTCGAGCGGCCTGTCCAGCAGCCGCTGACGCAGAAACTCCGCCGCCATGTCGCACGCCAGATCCCAGCGCGCTGCGTCACGCCGTCCGCGCGTCCACAGGTGGCCCAGCATCGCGTGCAGCACGCTGTGCAGCAGCACATCCTCCGCATCCGCCGCCGCGAGCCAGTCCGGCGGTGCATAAAAATATGCTCCGTCCGTCCCGGCGGCCTCTCCCTGCCGCCAGTCCAGCAGGCCGAGCGGCACGGCCAGCACCGGCAATCGCCGATACAGTCTGCCGCGCAGAGACTGATACAGCCGTCCTGCTTCCATCGTGACGCCCCTCCCCTGTAAGTGTCGTTTCATCGCCGAATTTCGGCATTTTCTTTTTCAGTATAACATCAATTCGGAGAATGAAAAAGAAAATTTTTAGCTTTCTTGAAATTCACTATTGACTTTTCACGGCTATTATATATAATTCACTAGTGCAAAGACGAGACACAAAAGGAGCCTTTCATGAATACACAATATAAAAAGGGCGTGCTGGAGCTGTGCGTGCTGGCGCTGCTGCACAAGCGCGATTGCTATGGGTATGAAATTTCCGAATTTCTCTCCCAGCACATTGAGATCGCAGGCGGCACGGTCTATCCGATTTTGCGGAAGCTGAAGGCGGACGGACTGCTGACCACCTATTTGCAGGAGGAGAGCGGCGGGCCGCCGCGCAAGTATTACAAGCTCACGGAGCTTGGCCGGGAAACGTATCAAAAGGACCGCGCGGAATATCTGAAGTTTGCGCAGTCGGTCAGAAACCTGTTGGAGGATGCGACCGATGACAAAAAGTGAATTTATGACGCGCCTCGAACATGAGCTGCGCAGGAGAAATGTGGCGGATGCCGCCGATGTGATGGAAGAATACGAACAGCACTTCGCGTTCAAGCTGGCGGACGGGTATTCGGAGGAAGAGATCGCTGCGAAGCTGGGGACGCCGGAGTAACTGGCCGCGCAGTTTGAGGCGCTGCCGGGCGGCGGGCGTGTGTCTCGTCGGGAATCTCAGAACGCTGCCGTATATCATGCTGCCGGAAATGCCCTATTGGTGCGGCGCAATCCTTGGGCTGAGCCTGCTGGCGCTCTGCGTGCTGTCGGTCGTCGGGTGCATCTGGTTCTTCGCGTTCGTGCGGCAGATCTGGCGGGCCTATGGGCGCTTCCATCATAACGCGCTGGCGCCGAGCCATGGCGCTGCGGTGCTCCCGGAGCTTCCGATCGCGCCGCAGTTCGCGCCGAAGAAAAAGCGGCAGCTGCGCACCACGGCGCTGATCGCGCTGCTGCTGTTCGCGGTCTGCTTCGTGCTGGCCTTCGCGGTCTGCGCCCTGCCCGCCGGGAGCTTCCAGTTTTGGCACGTGTGGGGCTGGTTCGGCTACGGCGCATAAGCCGCAAGATTCCAAGCGCAGGATTCCGGTATGGGAACCTGCGCTGTTTATCTGAAAACCAGCGATGGTCAGTCTGAACAAAACCACATGAAAAATCCACAAAAATTGCGTAGAAATCTCACTTGACAAAATTTCAGCTGCGGACTATAATCTCAGCTCTGAAGAAAATAACAGCCCATTTGCAGGTGATTTTATGACGAAAAAACGACTTTCCCTCTTCCAGCCCATCGACCTGACCGAGGGCACCTGCTGGAAGACCATCTTTCTGTTTTCCATCCCGATCATCATTTCCTATCTGCTCCAGCAGATCTACACGATCAGCGACGCGGCCATCGTCGGCCAGACGCTCGCGGCGGATGAGGTCGCGGGCGTGAACGACACGTCCCCCATCGCGTTCATCTTCCTGCAATTCGCCTTCGGCGTCAGCGCGGGCTTCTGCGCGGTGACGGCGCGGAGCGTCGGCGCGCATGACGAGGCCGCCGTGCGCCGCTCGCTCGCGACACAGATCGTCCTCTCCGCGGCACTGACCGTCGCGCTCACGGCGCTGGCGCTCGTGCTGCTGAACCCGATGCTCGCCTGGATCAACCTCACGCCCGCGAGCGGCGAGGTCTATCGCGCCGCATTCACCTACTGCGCGATCATCTTCGCCGGCATCGGCGCGCAGCTGTTCTACAACTTCATCTGCTCCTTCCTCCGCAGCCTGGGCGATTCGGTGACGCCGCTGCTGTTCCTCCTGTTCTCCACGGCGCTGAACGTCGGGCTCGATCTGCTGTTCATCGTCACGTTCCGCTGGGGCGTCGCGGGTGCGGCCATCGCCACCGTGCTGGCGCAGCTGCTCAGCACCATCGGCTGCTTCTGCTACGCCTTCGCCCGCTATCCAAAGCTCCGGCTCCACCGCAAGGACTGGGCCATCACGCGACGCGACATCGGCCAGCACGCCTTTCAGGGCATCCCGCTCGGGCTGCAATTTTCTGTGCTGGCCATCGGCATCATCGTCGTGCAGAGTGTTGTTGTGAAGTTTGACATTCTGGACGGCCAGATGGTCTCCAATGCCGCGCAGAACGGCTTCGGCGCGGCCAACAAATTCACGAGTTCCCTGATGACGATGCTCAACGGACTCGGCTCTGCGATGACGAGCTTCGTCGCGCAGAATCTCGGCGCGGGCAACTTTGAGCGCATCCGCAAGGGTGCGCGGCAGGCGCTCGTGATGTTCGCCATCGCGACTGCCATTTCCGCCGCGCTCGGCTTCCTGGCCTCGATTGGAAATTTCTATCTGCACCTGTTCCTCAGTGCCGACAAGGTCACGCCGGACACCATCCGCTATGGCAGCACCTTCCTGTACATTGACATGGCGCTGATGCTCCTCCTCGGCGGGGTCTTCCTGCTGCGCAACTGCGTGCAGGGCATCGGCAAGCCGCAGTTCATCCTCGGCGGCGGTATCGCCGAGCTGGTTGCGCGTGTGCTGGTCTGCCTGCTGCTGCCGGCGGCGGTCGCGGGCGGTGAGGTCAGCGCGGCCGCACCCCATGCGGCCTATCTGGCCCTCTGTCTGGCCGACCCGATGGCGTGGTTCGCCGCTGACCTTGTGATGCGCGTCGAAGAGGGCCGCGCACAGTACAGTCTGGAATTTCCCAAAACACCGATGAAAACGAAAACGTAAAGGAGGTTTGACCCTTGCCACAGATTAACGATATTCGAGAATTGGCGCAGCAGAACGCCAGGGATGTCAGTAACTCGCCACAGGACTGGATGAGTTATCTGGATGTGGCACAAGCCAGCCGGGGGTTTTGTTTTGTTCACAGAGTTCACATCACGTTTCCATGATGCTGCGCGTCTGTTCTTCGCGGTACTGCCGCGTGTAGAGCTGCCAATAGGCGCCCTTCGCCGCCATCAGTTCGCGGTGCGAGCCGCTCTCCACGATCCTGCCGCCGTGGACGACGAGGATCACGTCCGCCCGCCGGATGGTCGACAGCCGGTGCGCGATGATGAACGATGTCCGCCCCGCCATCACCTTTTCGATGGCGTTCTGGATGAGCCGCTCCGTCACGGTATCAACTGAGCTGGTTGCCTCGTCGAGCACAAAGATGCGCGGGTCGGCCAGCAGCGCGCGCGCAAACGACAGCAGCTGCTTCTCACCGGTGGACAGGCTGTTGCCGCCTTCGCCAACGTCGGATTCATATCCCTCCGGCAGCCGCGCAATGATCTCGTCCGCCGACACAGCACGAACAGCTGCCTCGATCTGCTCCATCGTCGCGTGCTCATTGCCGTAGCGCAGATTCTCCAGCACAGACCCGGAGAACAGATGCGGCGTTTGCAGAACGTAGCCGATGTTCGAATGGAGCCAGAGCTGGCTGCGCTCGCGCGCGTCGCGCCCGTCGATGAGCACCTGCCCCTCCGTCGGCTCGAAGAACCGGCAGACAAGGTTCACCAGCGTCGATTTGCCCGCGCCGGTCTCACCCACGATGGCGACGTTCGTCCCCTGCGGGACCTTCAGGTTGAAGTGCTCCAGAATGTTTTCCTGTCCATCCGGATAGCGGAACGTCACGTCGCGGAACTCGATGTCGCCGTAGAGCGGCTCCCAGTTTTCCTTCTTCGGATGGAAGCTGTCGCCGTATTTCTCCACGACTTCTGGCGTGTCGCGCACGTCGGACTCCGTCTCCATCAGCTTTGTAAAGCGCTCCACGTTGACCTGCACGTTTGTCAGCGCCGAGAGCACCTGCACCAGCCACTGAATCGGCTCCATCATGCCCTGCGCGTAGTTCATGAAGACCGACAACGTACCGACGAGGATCACACCCTCGCGTGTGATGATGCCGCCGCGCCACAGCACAATCGCCAGCGCGACCGACGCAGCCAGCGCTGTGGTTGACATAAAGAGGCTCCGCGTCCGCATTTCCCGGACGCTCACGCGCTTCATCTCGCCGGTCAGGTTGTCAAATTCGGTCTCCATCCGGTCTTCGATGACGAGCGTCTTTGTCGTCTTCGCGCCCGTGATGCCCTCGTTAAACGCGCCCGTGATCTGCGAGTTGCGCTCACGAACCTGCCGGTGATAGACGACGAGCTTCTTCTGGAAATACACGCCAGACACCGCCAGCACCGGCACGATCACCATCACGCCGAGCGCCAGCTTCCAGTTCAGGGCGAACATCATCACGATTGCGAACAGCAGATACGCGATGTACCACACGCCCTCCATCAGGCCCCAGGCGAGCGTGCTCGCGATGCGGTCGGTGTCGGACATGACGCGCGCATGGACATAGCCGACGCTGTTCTGGTTGAAATACGAGAACGAAAGCGTCTGCAAATGGTCAAATGCCTGCCGCTTCAGGTCGCGGCCGATATAAAGCTCCGCCTTGCAGGCCCCGTAG
>USDP01000078.1 GCA_900553545.1 uncultured Eubacteriales bacterium
ACGGGGGAAAAGCTGTGCGTCAGATGCTCCACGGAGAGCAGGATCTCATCCTTCATGCCGGAGCCCTCCCAGCGGCGGCGCGACCTTCGGCGCGCGCGGATCGAGCAGCCAGGTGGCTGCGAAGTGGGTATCGGTGATCTGGAACATCGGCGGCGCCTCGCGATAGTCGATGGCGAGGGCATATTCGTTCCGCGCGGCAAAGGCGTCGCCTGCGGGCGGGTCGATCAGCGTGGGCGGCATGCCGGGGATGGTATAGAGCGGCTCCCCGCGCCAGCGCGGGCAGCGCCCGCAGCAGCGCCCATGTGTAGGGGTGGCGCGGGTCGTAGTAGACCTCCTCTGCCGTCCCGATCTCGACGATCCGCCCCGCATACATCACGGCCACGCGGTCTGCCGCACGGGCCACGACGCCGAGATCGTGCGAGACGAGCACCGTCGCCGTGCCGAGCTTTTGCTGCACGTCGCGCAGCAGGTCTAAAATCTGGGCCTGCACGGTCACGTCGAGCGCGGTCGTCGGTTCGTCGGCAAAGAGAATTTGCGGATTCCCGGCCAGCGCGATGGCGAGGACGGCCCGCTGCCGCATGCCGCCGGAGAACTGGTGCGGATAGGCGTGCATCCGCTCCGCGGCCCGGTCGATCCCGACAAGGGCCATCAGCTCCTCCACGCGCGCCGAGACGGCCTCGCGCGGGGCTTTGCGGTCGTGGACGCGGACAGCCTCGGCGATCTGCGCGCCGATGGTCATGCTGGGGTTCAGCGCGGTGAGCGGATCCTGGAACACCATGGAAAAGAGACGCCCACGCAGCTTTTGCAGCTCGCGCTCGCGGTAGGGCGCAATGTCCACACCGTTCACGAGAATCTCGCCGGAGACCGCCGCCGAATCCGGCAGCAGCCGCATGACCGCGCGGCAGAGCGCGCTTTTGCCACAGCCGCTCTCGCCCACGACGGCCAGCACCTCGCCGGGCCGCAGCGAAAAGCTGACGTCCCGCACAGCCTGTACGTCGCCGCGCGGCGAGCGGTAGGTCACGGACAGGTTTTTCACTTCCAACAGTTCCGCCATAGCGTTCCTCACAGACGGCAAACGCAGGGAGCGTCGCCGCTCCCTGTGTCCGCCGGTTTCTATTTGATGAATTGGGATATTTCTTAATCGAGCGTCCAGGTCTCAACGTTCCAGAAGATGCCGACGCCGTGATGCCCCATGACCGTCTCCGCGTCGATGCCGTGCAGACGGCTCGTCGCGACGTAGTTCGCGTCGATGTAGCAGATGAAGGCATAGGCCGGGTCGTTCGCCAGCGCGACCTGGAATTCGTCGTAATACTGCTTGCGCACCGCCGGATCGCTCGATTCGCGCGCGTGGGTCAGCGCCTCATCGACCTCGGCGTTCGAATAGCCGGAGTAGTTCGCGCCCTTGTCCGTGCCGAAAACCTTGTAGGTGTGATCGTCCGCGTCAAACGGGCTGCCCCAGCCGATCAGGCACGCCATCTGCCCGCCCCAGTCCATGACGGCCGGGATGTCCACAGTGCAGTGAATGCCGACCTCGCGCAGCTGCTGCGCAGCGGCCTGTGCGATGTCGATGCGATCCTGCTCGCCGGACATGACGCTGATCGTGAACGCGATCTCCGCGCCGCCGCGCTCATAGTAGCCGTTTGCGCCCATCACGCAGCCCGCGTCCTCCAGAAGCTGCTTCGCCTTTTCGGGGCTATAGTCATAGTGCTCAACATTCTCGTTGTTATAGACATTCCGCTGAAGCGGTCCATAGGCGGGCATACCCTGCCCGAGCAGAACGGCGTCCACAATCGCCTGCCGGTCAATGGCATAGCAGATCGCCGGGATAATGTCGCGGTTCTCGGTCCAATAGTCATTCCAGAAGTTGAAGAGGATGCCGCGATAGTCGCTCGTCTTCATATCATAGCACGTGAAACCGTCCTTGCCTGTAAACTGCGCGGCGTTCTTCGGGTCGAGCAGCGCGAGGTCGAGTTCACCGGACTCCAGCTGAAGCGCCTGCGCGTTGTCGTCCGGGACGATCTTGAACACGATGCGGTCGATCTTCGGCGCGCCCTTGTAATAGTTCTCGTTTTTCGTCAGGATGATGGCCTGTCCAACGTCCCAGCGTTCGAGCTTGTATGGCCCGGTGCCGACCGGGGCGCGGAAAAAGTCCGACTCCTGCCAGTCCTCGCCCGCGAGCAGATGCTCCGGCAGGACGGCCATCGTCATGTAATCGAGGAACGCAACGTTCGGCGCGGAGAGGCGGAAGGAGACCGTGTGGTCGTCCGTGACGGTGATCTCTTCGACGTCCTCAAAGTTCGGCGCGTTTTCCGAACCGTTTTCGGGGTCCATGATCGCCTCAATCGTGAATTTTACGTCGTCCGCCGTGACCGGCTCGCCGTCGTGCCACGTGAGGTTTTCGCGGAGGTGGAACGTGTAGGTGTTCGTCGCCTCGTCCAGCTCCCACGTCTCGGCAAGACCGGGCACGACGTTATTCTCGCCGTCGTGAGCCGTCAGGCCGTCGAAGAGCAGCAGGTTGATCTCACCGTGCTCGTCCATCGCAGGGTTGATGCGCGTATAGTCCGCGGAGCCGTAGGTCAGCGTTGTTCCGCTGTCCTCCGCCGCGTCGGACGGGGTGGTGTCGGTGGTTTTTGCGCAGGCTGCCAGCGAGAGCAGCATGGTGAGCGCCAGAAGCGCCGCCAGAAGTTGTTTCATGTTTCCTCCCAAAAATCAGGCTTCGGCCCTGTTTTGCCAGACTTCTGCCTGAGCACCTCTGTATTTTAACAGACTGATGTGCTGCTGTGAAGCTCCCCTGGGGGATATAATTTTTGCGCTGCCGGATAAAAGGTTCAGTCCCATCTAAAAACGTATAAAAAATTATACGAAGCATCTTGACAACATAGAAATAATTCTATATACTGCAACTGGAAGGAAAAAGACTCCAAAGGAGGTTTTTACGATGCGATACATAGAACTCGACACCCCGGCGCTGCTCATCGACCGGGAGCGGCTGACGAAAAACCTGAAGGACATGCAGTCCTACGCGGACGCGCACGGCGTGGCCCTCCGCCCGCACACGAAGACGCACAAGTGCCCGGAGATTGCGAAGATGCAGCTCGCTGCCGGGGCCTGCGGTATCGCCGTGGCGAAAGTCGGCGAAGCCGAAGCCATGGCCGAGGCGGGGCTGGACGATCTCTTTATTGCGAACGAGATCGTCGGCGAGGCGAAGCTCCGCCGCATCGCGGCGCTGGCGAAGCGGGGCGTGAAGCTCGCGTTCGGCGTGGACACGCCCTGTCAGGTGACGGCAGCGGAGTCCGTCTTTGCGCAGGAGGGCGTTTCCGTGCCGGTGCTCGTCGAGATCGAGGTCGGCGAGAACCGCTCCGGCGTCATCGAAGAGGCGGACTTCCTCGCGCTGCTGGACACCATCCGCATCTGCCCGCATGTGCCGTTCGGCGGCATTTTCTCGCACGACGGCAACAGCTATTCTGCGCCCGACCTGGATGCGCTCCGCGCCCTGTCCGAAGGGGCACAGCGGCGGACGCTGCATTTTGCGCAGCTCGCCGCGCAGCATGGCATGCCGTGCCAGACGGTCAGCTACGGCGCGACGCCGACATTCATGAATCATGTGGACATCCTGCCCGGCATTACAGAGCTTCGCCCCGGCACGTATGCGCTGATGGACGCCTCGCAGGGCCATGCCATCGGCACGCTGGATCGCTGCGCGGCCACCGTGCTCGCCACGGTCATCAGCCGCCCGACGGCGGAGCGCACAATCCTTGACGTCGGCGCGAAGGGCCTGACGATGCAGTCCCGCACCGAGGGGATCTGCGCCACGCCGGGCAAGGGCACGCTCTACGACCGGCCGGAGACGCACATTGCAAAGGCCTTTGATGAGCATGCGATCATCCATGACCCGGCGTTCCGCGATTCCGTCGCCGTCGGCGACAAGGTGCGCATCATCCCGGTGCATATCTGCCCGGTCTGCAACCTCTATGAGCGGGCGTATCTCATCTCTGGCGATGAAGTCGTGCAGGAGCTGGATATCGCGGCGCGCGGCAAACTGCAATAACAGGGGAGGTACAGTACATGCAGCAGATCACCCTTACAAGCAAACTGGAAAACAGGGGGCACTACGTCCCCGGCATGATCTCCGGCGACAAGCTCTATATCTCCGGACAACTTCCCGTTCATCATGAGACGGGATCGCCGATGGCGGACAGCATCGAGCAGCAGACGCGCGACGCGCTCCACAACGTCGAGCGGGTCCTGCTTGCTGCCGGATGCACGAAGGAGGACGTCGTCCTCTGCCGCGTCTACATCCCGGATGTCGCGGCATGGGACACGGTCAACGCCGTCTACGCGGCATTTTTCGGAAGTCATAAACCGGCGCGCGTCATTGTCCCGACGCGGGAGCTGCACCACGGCGCACGGATTGAAATTGAAGCCATCGCTGAAGTACGATAAGGAGGAGACATCATGCAATTTGTATGCAGCAAATGCGGCCACATCGAATCCGTCACCACGCGCAAGGCGCACTGCGGCTGCGGCGGCCTCTGGAACCTGGATTATCAGCCGCCGAAGTTTGACCTCGGCGAGATCGACACGCACGAGTGGAGCCAGTTCCGCTATCGGAAGTTCATGGCGCTGGACGGCGACGTCTGGCGCACCGTCACCATGGGCGAGGGCATGACGCCCATCGTCCGGCTGGACGAGGATGTGCTGCTGAAGATGGACTACTTCATGCCGACGCTCTCGTTCAAGGATCGCGGCGCGGCGGTGCTCGTCGCGCACTGCAAGGCCATCGGCGTGGACCGGGTCGTGCAGGACTCGAGCGGCAATGCCGGCAACTCCGTCGCCGCCTACTGCGCGAAGGCCGGCATCGCCTGTGAGATTTTCGTCCCGGAGGGGACGAGTCCCAAGAAGATCGACATGATCCGCGCGCATGGCGCAACCTGCACCGTCGTCCCCGGCACGCGCGACCACTGCGCCGACGTCTGCCGCGCCAAGGTCGAACAGGAGGGCGTCTACTACGCCAACCACGTCTATAACCCCTTCTTCTACGAGGGCACGAAGACCTACATCTACGAAGCCTTCGAGCAGCTGGGCCGTATCCCGTCCCATATCGTTATCCCCACCGGCAACGGCACGCTCTTCCTCGGTGCAATCTACGCGCTCGAGCATCTCGAGCGCAGCGGCGCCATCGACCATTTCCCGCAGCTCATCGCCCTCCAGAGTCAGAATTGCGATCCGCTGCTCCGCGCGGCGGAAAAGGGCGAGGCGCAGCCGGAGGCCGTCACGCCCACGCCGACCATCGCCGAGGGCATCGCCATCGGCAAGCCGATGCGCGGCGAAGAGATCCTCGCCCTCGCAAAGCAGCATAACGTCCGCTTCGTCCATGCCCCGGAAGACAAAATTCTGGACGCCCGCGCCGCCCTGGCCCGCCGCGGCATCTACTGTGAGCACACCACCGCAGCCAATTATGCCGCCTATCTCGAATATTGCCGCCTCTACGGCAAGACGCCCGATACGCTCATCACCATGTGTGGCGCCGGCCTGAAATCCGACCATTAAAATACAGGGGCGGGAATGTCCGCCCCTGCAAATTTGATCGCACTTCCGATGATGAACGTAGGGGCGACCATTGGTCGCCCGTAGGCTCCCTTCGGAGGGGGAGCTGGTGCGCGGCGTCTGAGAGGAGTGCATAGGAAATCAAAAGAGGGACAGGCCAATGGCCTGTCCCCTTATGTTTATGAACCGGAGATTGTCAACGGCTCCGCAATGGGCCGCAGCCCCGCGTCCGCCGCAAAGAACCGCACCTGCGTACACCCGCCGGGCGCAGCCTTGGGCGAGATCGTGCCTGCACTGCCTAAAACCTGTGCGGAGAGCATCCGTCCCGCCGCGTCGTAAAACCCGGCGAAGACCGTCGCACCGTCCGCCTGTCCCAGCAGCCGAATATTTGCCTCCGCCAGAGCCGGGAGCGCCGCGTCCGCGTCATACCCGAACCAAGCCGTCCCCGCAAAGCCGGAGTACTTCCGCAGCTTCGCGGACTGCACGGTCTGCCCGTCCTGCACCAGCCGGAGCGTCCGCCCGTCGAGCCGCAGCCCGAATTTGCCGCTCAGTCCCGTCTCACGTGCCTCCGCCTCCGGCATCCCCGGCGTGTAGGAATAGAGCGCGGTATCGCCATATGAGTTGACCGAATAATAGACCACATCGTCGACCATCACGGCGGCATAAACTACGGTTGGTGCATCTGAATCGCTGACGAGCGTTCCAAGCATCGTACTGCTCATATCTTTGAAATCTGTTCCATACGGCGTGAACTTGAGTTTTTTTCCAAGAATGAACCAGAACCCATCTTCACGCACCTCGAGCGGCGTGCAGACGCCATTCCGTGGGAAATCAAGGCCAAAATTATATGCCGCTGCACTAATATTTGTTACATCAGCGGAATAGCCGCTCTTGCTTGTCCCGAACAGCAGATACTGATAATCCACACGCCCGGGGATCCATCTGCCATCCACGCGCGACGCATCGACATAATACCACACGCCGCCTGTCCCATCGTCGCTTTTGCCGATTTTGACGGCGTTCCATGCGTGCTCGCTGCTGCTGTACTTCCCGCGCACTAGCGTGCATTCAAGCCCGGCTTCCCGTGCGATGGCCCGGAACGCGGCGGCAAAGCCGAAGCAGTCGGCCCGCTTGTCCACCAGCGCCTCATACGCCGTGTCACACTGCTCCGTGTAGACGATCGTGTCCGCCAGCCAGCTGTAGATGCTCGCGGCCTTTTCCACATCGGTCATGCCGCTCCGGACACACGCGGCAGCCGCAGCATCCAGCGCATCTTTGTATTCGCCGTGATTTTCTGCATACCGCAGCCGGACGGTGATCGCGGAGTTATCCTCACCAGCGACGCCGTAACCGATGATCGGAAGGCGCGGCGAGACATCGACCCAAGCTTCCTGTGATAGAATATACGTCTGCATGGCGTCGAGATGCTTATTGTATGATTCGCTGAGAAGAAACGACACCGTTACAGAATCATCCCCGTTTGCAACTGCTGTTTTCAGCTTTTCAATCGCCTTATCGATTGAATCGGCAGCCAGCGCCGCCGAAGCCAGCAGCACGCAGAGCAGCGCCGCCAGCAGCACCCGCCGCAAA
>USDP01000079.1 GCA_900553545.1 uncultured Eubacteriales bacterium
GCCCATGGCAAGACTGCACACCTTTCTCCGAATGCGCACCACACCCGTTACCTGCACAGCCAGCTCGGAAACGGCTCCCTCACGGCACACAAGGGGGACTGCTTAGTGCTGCTTGGTTCCCCACCTGACACGGTTCACAGAGCCTTGTTGCGTAAGACCAAATCTTCAACGCCGCTTATACAGGTCAGACGATACGATACGCACCCTCGGTCAGGAATTCCTCCCCGCTGGAGCGGATTGCGGGTAACAGGGCACCGCTATCTCCCCGAGTAGTGCAGCCTTGCCATGGGCCGAAGTCTGAAATTTAATCGACTTTGCTCTCGACGAAATCGACCAGCTCGCCGACGGTGGCGATCTTTTCCTCGATTTCCAGCTCGACGCCAAGCTCCTGCTCGAGGTCCATGACCATCTCGACGGTGTCGAGCGAGTCGACGCCGAGGCTCTCGAACGTGGTGTCGCGGGTGATCTCATCCTCAGAAATATCCAGCTCTGACGCCAGATACGAACGAATCTTTTCAAACATGATAACTGCCTCCGTGAAAACGGTGATTTATCGTAACAACGTCTATCATACGGAAAATTTGCGAGATGTCAAGAAAAATTTTTCGATGCGCCCAAACGTCCGTATTTCTGCGTTTAATTGAGGAAATCCCGGAGCTTTTTGCTCCGTGACGGGTGGCGCAGCTTGCGCAGCGCCTTGGATTCGATCTGGCGGATGCGCTCGCGCGTGACGTCGAACTTTTTGCCCACTTCCTCGAGCGTGTGCGGCTTGCCGTCGATCAGGCCAAAGCGCATGCGGAGCACCTCCTCCTCGCGGGGTGTGAGCGTCTTGAGCACCTCTTCGAGCTGTTCGCGCAGCAGGGTATAGCTGGCCTCCTCGGCGGGCTGCGAGGCGTCGTCGTCCTGAATGAAGTCGCCGAGGTGGCTGTCGTCCTCCTCGCCGATCGGCGTCTCGAGTGAGACCGGCTCCTGCGCGATTTTCAGAATTTCTTCGACCTTCTGCACGTCCATATGCAGCTCTGCCGCAATCTCCTGCGTGGTCGGCTCACGGCCGAGGGACTGCACCATGGAGTGCGACGTGCGGAGCACCTTGTTGATCGTCTCCACCATATGTACCGGGATGCGGATCGTGCGGGCCTGATCGGCGATGGCGCGGGTGATCGACTGCCGGATCCACCAGGTCGCGTAGGTGGAGAATTTATAGCCCTTGGTATAGTCGAATTTTTCCACGGCCTTCATCAGGCCGAGGTTGCCCTCCTGAATCAGGTCGAGCAGCTGCATGCCGCGCCCCACATAGCGCTTGGCAATGGAGACGACGAGACGGAGATTCGCCTCGGACATGCGCTTGCGCGCGGCGTCGCGTGCTTTCTCATCCTCGGAGACGAGATCCTTTGCGACCTCAAACTCCTCCTCCGGCGTCAGCAGCGGGATCTTGCCAATCTCCTTGAGGTACATGCGGACGGGGTCGTCCAGCTTGGCGTTTTCATATTCCTCTTCGAGCTGCTTGTCAGAAACCTCCAGCGCTTCGGCCTCAATGGCCTCCATTTCGCCGAGCGTCGGGTTGTCCAGCTCCGCCGTGCCGATCAGGTCGAGCACGTCGGACACGTCGATCTCGACGTGCGCCGCTTCGAGCACGTCGTAGAACTGCTCGGTCTGCTCCTCCGTCGCGTCCACGGCGTCGAGCGTCTCCACCAGTTTTTTCGACGAGACCTTGCCGGACTTTTTGCCTTCCTCCAGCAATGCCAGCAGCTTTGCGCGGTTTTCCTCGCTGAGTTCCAGTTTGCCAAGAAGCTCCATTTCTTTCGTCATCGTCTAACCTCCATACCCGCCGGTTTCCTTCTTCTGTCTGGCCATTTGCAGGAGCGTGTCGCCGCCCCGGCAGTGCGTCCTCGTATATTCCTCCTCGATTGTGCGGATGTAATCGTCCATTGCCTGCTCCGAGACGGTCATGTCCTTGCGGTTGACCACCATCGTCAGGTGCTCCATTTCCTCGCGGGAAAGCGTCCCCTCGAGGGCACCGAGCGTCACGGGCTGGCCGTGCGCAAAGCGCTCGCGCAGCAGCTCCAGCACGTGCCCGAAGAGCGGCACGGAGCAGTGCTCTCCCGGCAGACGAACCGTCGGGATCAGCTCCGGCTCCTTCAGCAGCATCCGCAGCAGCCCTTCCTCCGCCACGGCGGAGCGGACGTTGTCATAGCGGATGCTGCGCACGAGCGGCTGCTGCTGCCGCGCGGGCGAGAGGTCAATTTCCCGCTGCTTTTTCTGCTCGATGGCGCGCCGCTTTTTGTACGCCTTCGTGACCTCGAGCTTCATTGCGTCCGCGGAAATGCCCGCAGCCTCTGCCGCGCGCGCGCCGTAAATTTCGCGCTGCACGGCGCTCGGGAATGTGGAGATGAGCTGCGCGGCTTTCTGCAAAAACTCGACGCGCTGCTCGTCGTCGGTCAGGTCATACTTGCGCTTCAGGCTCTCGAGCTGATATTCCGCCTGATTTTCCGACTTGTCCAGCAGGAGGCTGAACCGGTCGGCCCCGTATTTTTTCAAAAATTCGTCCGGGTCCTTCGCGCCCTGCATCCGCAGGACTTTGACCCGCAGGCCCACCTTCTCCAGCATCGGGATGGCGCGGCGCGTGGCGTTCTGCCCGGCCTCGTCGCCGTCGTAGGTCAGGACGACCTCCGGGACGTATTTGGCCAGGATCGCCGCGTGCTCCTCCGTCAGGGACGTGCCGAGCGAGGCGACCGCGCAGTCGAAGCCGTATTGGTGGAGCGAGATCGCGTCCATATAGCCTTCCGTCAGGATCATGCGGCCCTGTTTGCTCTTTTTCGCGATGTTCAGAGCGAAGAGATTTTTGCGCTTGTTGAAGATCTCCGTCTCCGGGGAGTTCAGGTATTTCGGCGTCGAATCGTCCATGACGCGGCCGCCGAAGCCGATGACATTGCCCCGAATGTCGATGATGGGGAACATCAGGCGGTTGCGGAACCGATCATAGACGCCGCCCTTCTTGCCGTTGACCGCGAGGCCCGCGTCGAGCAGCTCCTTCTGCGTGTAGCCCTGCTTCTGCATCGCGTCCATCAGGGCCGACCACTCGTTCGGCGAGAAGCCGAGGCCGAAGCGGTTGACCGTCTGCGTGGAAAGGCCGCGCTTTACGATATAATCCCGCGCTTCGCGCCCCGCATCGGCAAGCAGCTGCTTGCGGAACCACCGCGCCGCGTCCTTGCAGAGGGCGTAGAGCCGCTCAGTGCGCTTGTACTGCGCGCGGTATTCCTCGTCCTCCGGCACCTCCAGCCCCGCGCGCTTGGCGAGGAAGCGGACGGCGTCCGGATAGCTGAGCGACTCGATCTCCATGATGAAGTTGATCACGCCGCCGCCCTTGTGGCAGCCGAAGCAATAATAGATGCCCTTCTCCGGCGCGACGGAGAACGAGCCGGTCTTCTCCGAGTGGAATGGGCAGAGGCCGAAGAGGTTGCTGCCCTTGCGCGTCAGCGTGACGTACTGGCCCACGACTTCTTCGATCGGATTGCGCTCGACGAGTGCATCGAGAAACGGCTGTGGGAATGGCATGGCAGCGGACCTCCTTTCCGGTTTGTGAATATCATTTTGCAGGGGCCGATGAGGGCATCGGCCCCTACAGGGCGCAGCGAAATGTCACCTTACCTGCCAGGCGGTGGGGATGAAAATTTCGGAATACTTATAGATCGCGTATTTATCGGTCATGCCCGCGATATAGTCGCAGACGATGCGCTCCATGCCGTCAAAGTCGAGCTGCGGAATGAAATCCGCTGGGAGCTTGTCCGGGTGCTTGCTGTAATACTCAAAGAGGCGGCGGATAATGTCCTTCGCCTTCGATTCTTCACCCTTGGCGACGGGATTCGTGTAGACGTGCTGGAACATGAATGTCCGCAGCCGATCCATCGCGCCGGCGACCTCCGGCTCCATGCCGAGGACGCCGGACTCCTGCGTGTGGTAGATCATGTTTTCGACGAGCGTGTTGATCCGCGCCGAATGGGAGCCGCCCAGCACCAGCGAAATATCTCTTGGGATATCCTGCTCTGTGAGGATCCCGGCGCGCATGGCGTCGTCAATGTCGTGGTTGATGTAGGCGATGCGGTCGGACACGCGGACGACCTGCCCCTCCCACGTCTCGGGGATGAACGTGCCCGTGTGGCCGAGGATGCCCATGCGCACCTCGTAGGTGAGGTTCAGGCCGCGGCCGTCGCGCTCGAGCTGGTCGACCACGCGGAGCGACTGCTCATTGTGGTGGAACGGGCGGCCCATCATGTCCGTCAGCGCCGCCTCACCCGCATGGCCGAACGGCGTGTGACCGAGGTCGTGCCCATAGGCTGCCGCCTCGGCGAGGTCCTGGTTCAGACGCAGCCCGCGGCAGATCGTGCGTGCGATGCGCGCGACCTCGAGCGTATGCGTCATGCGCGTGCGGTAATGGTCGCCCTCCGGCGAGAGGAAGACCTGCGTCTTGTGCATCAGCCGCCGGAACGACTTGCTATGTAAGATCCGGTCGGCATCCCGCTGATAGCAGGTGCGCACGTCGTTGTCCTCCTCGGGATAGAGGCGGCCCTGGCTCTCCGCGGCTTTCTGCGCGTGAGGCGCAAGGACGTCGTATTCTTCCTGTTCCATCCGTTCCCGCACGGTCATGTTCCATCACCTGTGTATCTCAGAATAGCAGAAAAACATGAATTTTTCTTGAATAAGCTGTGTCATTTTCGCAAAACGCCGCGAAATACGGAGCCAACTTTTTCCGGGACGAGCCGCCCCGCCGAAAGCTCGCGCAGCGTCTGCGCGAACGGCTCCGCCGCCTCCTCGGGCAGCAGCAGCGCGAGCGTGATGTCCGCGCCGTAGTCGGTATTTTCAAACACCGCGCCGAGTTTCTCCGCCTCGAGGCGCACACGGTCGTAGAGGCTGTAGGGGCAGGTGACGCGGAGCGAGGCCCACTGGCGCATTTCATTCACGCTGGCGTCCAGCAGCGCGTCCTTCGCCGCCGCCGTATAGGCGCGGACCAATCCGCCTGTGCCGAGCAGGATGCCGCCGAAATACCGCGTCACGACGCAGAGGACGTTTTCAATGCCCTCGCGCTCGAACACGTTGAGCATCGGCTGCCCGGCGGTGCCCTGCGGCTCGCCGTCGTCGCTGTAGCGCTTCGCGCCGCCGCGCAGGATGTAGCACCAGCAGTTGTGCCGCGCGTCATAGTGCTCTTTTTTCACCGCTTCAAGCAAGGCCCGCGCCTCGTCCTCCGACGAGACGGCGAACACCCGCCCGAGAAAGCGGCTCTTTTTTTCCACATATTCCGACGAGCCCTCGCCCGCCGGGGTCAGGTAAGCTTCCGTCATTCCGTCACCACATAGTCGCGTATTTTTCCAAATACCTGCTCGTCCACCACGGCCTGGGCGACGATGCCGCCGTCCTCGTAGGAAAGCTCTGTGACCTTCGCCTTCTGGTGCAGCAGATCGACCAATCCCGCCGCGCTGTAGGGCAGCAGCAGCTTCACATGGTGCAGCCCACGATCCAGCTCCTTTTCGATCATCTCCAGCAGCTGCGGCAGGCCCTCGCCGGTCTTTGCCGAGATGGCGACCGCGCCGTCGCGGCGGCGGAACAGCTCGTCCTCGGCCACGTCGGACTTGTTATAGCACTCGATGACCGGCGTGCCGGGCTTGCAGAGCTGGGCGATGAGCCGCTCCGCGACCTCGATATGGTCGTTGCGGTCGTGGTCGGACGCATCGATGACGTGCAGGATCAGATCGGCATATTGCAGCTCCTCCAGCGTCGCCTGAAACGCCTCGATGAGATGGTGCGGCAGCTTGGCGATGAAGCCGACCGTGTCCGACAAAATCGCCTGACAGGTATCCGAGACGGTCAGCTGCCGCGACGTCGTGTCCAGCGTGTCAAACAGGCGGTCATTCGCCGGGATACCCGCGCCGGTGAGCGCGTTGAGCAGCGTCGATTTGCCCGCGTTCGTATAGCCAACGAGGCATATCACGGGCACGTCGTTTTTCATGCGCCGCTCGCGCTGGACGGCGCGGATCTTGCGCACCTCCTTCAGCTCGCTCTGGAGCTTTGAGATGCGGGCGCGGATGTGCCGCTTGTCGGTTTCGAGCTGCGTTTCGCCGGGGCCTCGTGTGCCGATGCCGCCGCCGAGGCGGCCCATCTCTTCGTTCCACGTCGTCAGCCGCGGCAGATAATATTTATATTGGGCAAGCTCCACTTGCAGCTTGCCCTCGCGCGTCTTTGCGCGCTGGGCAAAAATATCGAGGATGAGGGCGCTCCGGTCGAGAACGTGGGCCTTCGTGGCCTCCTCGAGCGCGCGCACTTGCGAGGGCGTGAGGTCGTTGTCGAAGATCACGAGCGTCGCGCCTGTGTTCTGCACCCACTCGCGTACCTCTTCAGCTTTTCCTTCACCGATGAACGAGTGTGGGTCCGGCTCATGCCGGTTCTGCAAAATTTTCCCCACGCAGACGCCGCCCGCCGTTTCGAGCAGCGCCTCCAGCTCGTCCAGTGTCCGCTCGTTCGCGGCCTCTTCTTTGGTAAACAGGTCGCAGTTCAGGCCGACCAGAACGGCCTTCTCCTGCATGACCTTGACATTCTGTTCCATAAAAATACCTCCATTGCGCCGCATGGCGCGCTCTGGCGGTGTATTGGTGCGTTCGGCAAATTCCGACAAATATGAAAAAAGCCCGCACCGATACACGGTGCGGACTTGCTTCTTACTTCAGGCCGTATTTCTTGTTGAAACGGTCGACACGTCCACCGGTGTCAACAAGCTTCTGCTTGCCGGTGTAGAACGGGTGACACTTGGAGCAAATTTCAACCTTGATGTCCTTCTTGGTAGAACCAGTCTCAATAACTGCACCACACGCGCATCTGATAGTCGTCTGTTCGTACTTGGGATGGATACCTTCCTTCATGGATTTCACCTCTCTCATCAGATTTCTGTAAAAAGGCAGACTGCCCTTCCCTTGGTTCAAACGCCTAGATATAGTATCACAGCCCGTCCCGTTTTGCAAGTATTTTTTTCGTTTCTAATGAAAGAATTTGCCGCACTCGCAAGAACGGCTGTAGGGGCGGGCATTGCCCGCCCGACAATCCCTCCGTCGGCTTCGCCGACACCTCCCTTTACACAAGGGAGGCT
>USDP01000080.1 GCA_900553545.1 uncultured Eubacteriales bacterium
ATGCAAACGCCTCCCCACGGTTTCCCGTGGGGAGGCGCTCACTATCTTGAGATACTGAGGAATTCAGTTGAAGAAATTGAACGGGAAGCCGCCCTGGCCGTAGGAATAGCCATACTGCTGGCCATCCTGCTGCTGTTGCTGGCTGTTATCCTGCGAAGACTGGGTGCTGTCCGTCTGCGGGAGCGCGTCCTGCGTCTTTTCGCCAACGGTCAGCGTCAGCTCCATCTCCTTGCCCTGCCGATAGACCGACAGCGTCAGCTCGTCGCCGATGGCCGCGCCCTTCACGGTGTTGACCAGATCGGTGCTGCCGGTGATGGCCGTGCCGTTGACGGCGGTGATGATGTCATTGACCTGCAAGCCGGACTGCTCCGCTGGGCTGTCCGCCACGACCTCGGCGACCGCCGCGCCCTGCGGCAGGCCGAGCTGCTGGCTCTCGCTGCTCACGTTCTGGACGCTCACGCCGATGTAGGGCTTGACGATATAGCCGTTTTCAATGATGCTCTCCACGATGCTGCGCACGTCATCGATCGGGATGGCGAAGCCGATGTTATCGATCGAGGCGGTGCCGCTCGAGCTGGAGCTGGAGCCGTATTTCGCGTTCGTGATGCCGACTACCTCGCCGTACATGTTAAACAGCGCGCCGCCGGAGTTGCCGGAGTTGATGGCCGCGTCGGTCTGGATCAGGCTCATGCGCAGGCCGTTCGAGAACGTGACCTCACGGTTCAGCGCGCTGACCATACCGGCTGTCAGCGAAAACGTCAGCTCGCCGAGCGGGTTGCCGATGGCGACGACCTGATCGCCGACATGCAGATCATCCGAGCTGCCAAGCACGACGGGCTGTAACCCTGTCGCGTCGATCTTCAGCACGGCGATGTCGTTATTCTCATCATACCCGATGAGCTTGGCGTCATAGCTGCTGCCGTCGTAGAGCGAGACGGTGATGGAGTTCGAATCCTCGACGACATGATAGTTCGTCAGGATATAGCCGTCCGCCGTCAGGATGAAGCCGGAGCCCGCCGCAGCGGACTGCGTCTGATAGCCCCAGTAGTTCGTGGTGATGGAGGTCGTGATGCCGACGGTCGAATTGACGTTCTCGGCGTAGACCTCCGCGGCGGTCAGCTCGCGGCTGGTATCAACGTGCGCCACGGTCAGCGCCTCGGTCTCACGCTGGCCCTCGAAGAGGGTCGTGCCGGTGCTGGATGAAGCTTCCGGCTGCGCTGCGGTTTCCGTCTGGGCTGTGGTCTGCCGCGAACCGGTCAGCAGTGAAGCGCCCACACCGGACGCGCCGCCCACCAATGCACAGGCCAGCAGCAATGCCACGACCTTGCCCGCGCCGCCGCGCTTTTTCTGCGGATGCTGCTCCGGCTGATGCACCGGAGGCTCCGGACTGAAGTTGTAAGAGTAACTCTGCTGATTTTCCACGGGACGATGCTCATTTTCATATTCGTACATATTGAAGACTCCTTTCGGATGTGTGTTTCCATTGTGGCTTGAAACGGATTCGTGTTTCAATTTCTGATAACAGTGTACCTCAGAATCCTGAAAGGATGCTGAAATTTTCCGAGAACGTTTTGTGAACACTTTGTGATATAGATGTGAAGGGTTGACTTTTGCCTGCATTGTCCGGTATTATAAAGTGTCGAACCATCGATACTATGATTATAAATTAAGGCACACAAGGGGCTTTTTATGAAACGAATCAAAATGATTGTGTTATTGTGCGCGGCGCTCTGCACGCTGACCGCCTGTGGCGCGCAGCAGGAGCAGACCGTCGCCGGAACCTGTACGCTGTCCATCTCCTGCCAGACGCTGGTCGACGCGCCCGAAAAATGCAAGGCGGACAAGCAGGAGCTGATCCCGGCGGACGGCTGGATTCTGCCGGAGGAGACGTTGGAATTCTACGAGGGCGAGAGCGTCTTCGACGTGCTCCTGCGGGAGACGAAAAATCACAAAATTCACATGGAATACAGCGAAACGCCGCTCTATCAGGCCGCCTATATCGAGGGCATCGGCAATCTCTACGAGTTTGACGCGGGCGAAACGTCCGGCTGGATGTACAGCGTGAACGGCTGGTTCCCGAACTATGGTTGCAGCAAATACGCCGTCGCGGACGGCGACGTGATCGCGTGGCTCTACACCTGCGACCTTGGGCAGGACGTCGGCGGCGCGGATGCTGCGGGTGCGCAGCAATGAAAAACAGGGACGCGTTTTCGGCGTTTCATCCGGCGGTGCTCTGCGGCTATTATGCGCTGATTCTGGTGTTTTCCATGTTCCTGACGCACCCGCTCTGTCTGGCGGCCTCGCTGCTGGGCGCGCTGGGCTACGCGGCGCGGCTGCGCGGCGGGCGGGCGGTGCTGCGCTCTCTTGCCTGGATGGCGCCGGTCTGGCTGCTGGCCGCAGCGGTGAACACGCTCTTCAACCACGAGGGCGCGACGATCCTGACCTATTTTTCGTCCGGCAACCCGCTGACGCTGGAATCCATGCTCTATGGCCTGTCCGCGGGCGGGATGCTTGCGGCGGTGCTGCTCTGGTTCACAACGTATCAGGCCGTAATGACGTCGGACAAATTTGTCTATCTCTTTGGCCGCGCGATCCCCGCGCTGAGTCTGGTGCTGTCGATGACGCTGCGCTTTGTGCCAAAGTTCCGCGCGCAGCTGCGCGCGGTGCAGCAGGCGCGCCAGTTCGCGGGCAATTCCGAAAAAAACGGCCCAATCCAGAAAGCCCGGACGTCTGTGGAAAATTTCTCGATTTTAGTGACATGGAGCCTGGAAAATGCCGTAGAAACAGCGGATTCCATGCGCGCGCGCGGTTACGGCCTGCCGGGCCGGACGGCGTTTTCGATTTTCCGCTTTGAAACGCGCGACGCACGGCTGCTGGCATGGCTGCTGGCCTGCGGCGGACTTGTGATTTTTGGCTGGGCCGCAGGTACGCTCGCGTGGCGCTATTATCCAACGGTGCGCGGCGGCTTCACCGGCCTGACCGCGCTCTGCGCGGCGGCGGAGCTGGCGCTCGCGCTGACGCCGTGGGCCATAGATGCTTGGGAGGCAAGGAAATGGAATTCCTGAAAATCGACAATTTCAGCTTTGCCTACCCCGGACAGGAACAGGCGGCGCTGCGCGGCGTCTCGCTGACGGTGGAGCGTGGCGAGTTTCTCGTGCTCTGCGGGCCGTCCGGCTGCGGGAAGAGCACGCTGCTGCGGCAGCTCAAGCCCGCCATCGCGCCGCACGGCGAACGGCTGGGACAAATTTTGCTGGACGGACAGCCGCTGGAAAGCCTTTCTCAGGCGGACAGCAGCCGGAGGATCGGCTTCGTACAGCAGAATGTCGACAACCAGCTCGTGACCGACAAGGTCTGGCACGAGCTGGCATTCGGGCTGGAAAGCCTCGGCTATGAGACGCCGGTCATCCGGCGGCGCGTGGCCGAGATGGCCTCGTTCTTCGGCATTGAAGACTGGTTTTACCGGGACGTCGCGTCCCTCTCCGGCGGGCAGAAGCAGATGCTGAATCTGGCGTCCGTGATGGTCATGCAGCCGGATCTTCTGATCCTCGACGAGCCGACGAGCCAGCTCGACCCGATCGCGGCGTCGGAATTTCTGTCCGTTTTGGGAAAGATCAATCGCGAACTGGGGACGACGGTGCTGCTCTGCGAGCACCGGCTGGAGGAGGCGTTCGCGCTCTGCTCCCGCGCGGCGGTGCTCGATCATGGGACATTGCTCTGCGCCGGGAAACCGGCGGAGATTGGAGAAACGCTGCGCACCTCCGGCCACGACATGTTCCTTGCAATGCCGGCGGCGATGCGCGTCTGGGGTGCGATTGATTCCGGCGCGGCCTGCCCGGTGTCTGTCAGCGAAGGACGGAACTGGCTGGAAGCGTATGCTGCATCACACCCGCTCCGCCCGCTCCCGCCCGAGCAGGCAGCCCCCGTGTCGCCGCAGACGGCGATCTCTGGAAAGGAACTCTGGTTCCGCTACGCGCAGGACGGCGCGGACGTGGTGCGCGGCCTGACGCTGACGGTGCAGCGCGGCGAATTTCTGGCGCTGCTCGGCGGCAACGGCACCGGCAAGAGTACGACGCTGAAGCTGCTGGCCGGAGCCTTACAGCCCCAGCGCGGGAAGATCGCGCGAACAGGGCGCGCGGCGCTCCTCCCACAGGACCCGCAGACGCTGCTCTCGAAAAAGACGGTGCGCGAGGAGCTGCTGGAGTCCGGGAATCCGGAGCTGGCGGGCGAGCTGGCCGCGCGGTGCGGCCTGACGGCGCTGCTGGAGCGCCACCCCTATGACATTTCCGGCGGCGAACAGCAGCGGCTGGCGCTGGCAAAGGTGCTTTTGAGCCAGCCAGATATTCTGCTGCTCGACGAGCCGACGAAGGGGCTGGACGCAGCAAGTAAAGAAGAGATCGCCGCGATCCTGCATCAGGTGCGGGCACAAGGCGTGACGATTCTTCTGGTGAGCCACGACATCGAGTTCTGCGCAAAGCACGCGACGCGCTGTGCGCTGCTGTTCGACGGCGCCATCGTGGCAGAGGATGCGCCGCGCGCGTTCTTCGCCGGGAGCAGCTTCTATACGACGGCGGCGAACCGAATGGCGCGCGGGCTGCTGCCGGAGGCGGTGACGGTCGAAGACCTCATCGCGGCCTGCGGCGGAGCGATTCCCCCTGAGATGGAGCCGAAAGACTGGGACGGCGCTCCGCTGGACGCCGTGGAGGCGCAGGCCAGGCCGAAGCGTCCGCTCTGGAAACGCATCACGGCGGGCCTTTCGCTGCTGGGCGCGGTCGGGCTGGCGATTTCCAGTCTTGGAAACAGCAGCCTCAGCGAGTTGGTCACAGCGGAAGGACTCGGCGCGGGCGCGCCGGGGATGCTCGGACGGTACGCCGGAATGTTGGCGCTGCTGGTGCTGTTCGCAGCCCTGACCTACCGCAAAGCGCCGGAGCGGAAGCACGCGCTGACAAAGCCGCCGAAAAAACACCTTTCAAAGCGGACGCTCTGGACGGCTGTGGCAGTGTTCTTGCTGATCCCCGCGACGCTGCTGCTTGGCTTTCAGGTCTGGCAGGTGAAAAACTATTATGTACTGGCGGTGGCGGTGCTGCTCGAGGCGATGATCCCGTTTTTCCTGATTTTTGAGGGGCGGAAGCCGCAGGCGCGGGAGCTTGTGGTGATCGCGGTGCTGTGCGCGCTGAACATCGCAGGCCGCGCGGCGCTGTTCATGCTGCCGGAGTTCAAGCCGGTCGTGGCGCTGACGATTCTGGCGGGCGTGTCGTTCGGGGCGGAGAGCGGATTTCTCGTCGGGGCGATGACGATGCTGTGCTCGAACATGCTGTTCGGGCAGGGACCGTGGACGCCGTGGCAGATGTTTGCGATGGGACTCATTGGTTTCCTCGGCGGCGTCTGCTTCCACAACGGGCCGCTGCGGCAGTCCCGGCTGTCGCTCGCGATCTTCGGCGCGGTCTGCTCCGTGGTGATCTACGGCGGGATCATGAACCCGTCGACGGCGCTCATCTGGGCGCGGACGCTCGACTGGAAAGTTTTGCTAAGCTATTATCTCACGGGCATCCCGTGGGATCTGGTGCGCGGCGCGGCGACGGCGCTGTTTTTGTGGTTCGGCGCGGAACCGATGCTGGAAAAGCTGGAACGAATCCAGATCAAATACGGTCTGATGGAACACCGCGAGAACGCGGAGAGGTGACGAATGGACGAAGAACGGAACTTTACAATCGATCCGGAGGACGAGCCCCCGGCGCAATCGGAATATACGCAGCCGGACTATATCCCGGAATGGACGCAGCCCACGCAGCCGGAGGAGCCGGAGGAACCAAAGAAGAAGCGGCGGACGTGGCTGAAGATCACGGCGCTGCTGCTGGCGCTGGCCATTGTGGCAAGCCTTGGGCGAGCGCTGCTGCGCAGCGCGATCAACGGGCTTGCAGCGCATAACGCCAGCGGCGATTCAGCGCAGCCGGCAGCGGATGCGAGCGGGGCGGCCAGTGCACCGGAATCAGCCGGCGAACCCTATCAGAGGGAGCTGACACCGCTCCCGGAGACGCTTCCGACCTACGACAGCGGCAAGACGCTGACCGCGCAGGAGGTCTACGGCATCAACGTAGACGCGGTGTGCGGCATTGCAACCGAGGTAACCACGAATGTCTTCGGGCAGACGGCGTCGACCGCGGTTGTGGGCAGCGGATTCGTGCTGACGGAAGACGGCTACGTCGTGACGAACAACCACGTCGTAGAGGGCACGGACAATGTATCCGTCAAGCTGCACGACGGGAGCACGTATCCGGCGGAGATCATCGGCGGCGATTCGCTGAGCGATGTGGCGTTGCTGAAGATTGAGGCGGAGGGACTCTCGCACGTGGCGGTCGGCGATTCGGATGCCATCGCCGTCGGCGAGGGGTGCATCGCCATCGGCAATCCGCTCGGCGAGCTGACGTTCACGATGACGGGCGGCTATGTCAGCGCGCTGCCGCGCGAAATCAACATCAGCGGCAAGCCCATCAGCATGTTCCAGACCGACGCGGCCATCAACGCGGGCAACTCCGGCGGGCCGCTGTTTGACATGGCGGGCAACGTCATCGGCATCACGAGCGCGAAAATTTCCGGCATCACAGGCTCCGGCGCAAGCATCGAGGGCGTGGGCTTTGCCATCCCGATCAACGAGGCGCTGCGCGTCGTCTACGACTTGCAGGAATACGGCTATGTGCGCGGGCGGGCATTCCTCGGCGTGACGGTCAAGGAGCTGGACGCCGCGACGGCGGACACCTATGGGCTGCCCGTGGGGCCGATCGTGCAGAGCGTGGTCGCGGACAGCTGCGCGGACAAGGCCGGGATCGCCGTGAAGGACATCATTCTGGCCTTCAACGAAAGAAACGTCAAAACCTACACGCAGCTGATGTCGGCGCTGAACAAGTGCAGCGCGGGCGACGTGGTGACGCTCCGCATCTACCGCGCGGGCGCGGAGCTGGATGTGACGCTGACGCTCGACGAGCGGCCGGAGGAGCAGACCGTGCGGAAGGCGGAGCAGGGCGACGTCGACAACA
>USDP01000081.1 GCA_900553545.1 uncultured Eubacteriales bacterium
TAAAGAGAAAGAAAAGAATGGGGGCGCAAAAACAAATAGTTCACCGTGAGACTTTGAGAACGGCAGACCAGACCGCCCCACCGGGTAGTCTATTTGGTCTACCGTTTTTTCAATTTTTATTTGCAAAAACGATCATTTTGAGGTGATTTTATGTATGATGTGATCATTGTCGGCGCGGGCGTGACGGGCTGCGCCGTCGCCCGGTATCTCAGCCGCTGTCAGGGGAGCTTCCTCGTGCTCGAGCGCGAGGAGGACGTCTGCTGCGGCACCAGCAAGGCCAACAGCGCCATCGTCCATGCGGGCTTCGACGCCGCGCACGGCAGCCTGATGGCAAAATTCAATCTGCGCGGCTGCGAGCTGATGGAGCCGCTGTCCCGTGAATTGGACTTCCCATATCGCCGCAGCGGCAGCCTCGTCGTCTGCATGTCAGAATCCGACCGCCCACGCCTGAACGCCCTCTACGAAAACGGCGTGAAAAACGGCGTGCCCGGCCTCGAGATCGTCGAGCGCGACCGCCTGCGCGAACTTGAGCCGAACGTCGCCCCGGACGCGGTCGCGGCCCTCTGGGCGCCGACCGGCGCGATCGTCTGTCCCTTCGGCCTGACCATCGCCTTGGCGGAAAACGCCGCCGCCAACGGCGTTCGCTTCCAGTTTGACACAAAAGTCACCGCCATCCGCCCCGAAAATGGCCATTGGGTCATTGAGACGAACTGCGGCACGTTTGAGACCCGCGCCGTTGTCAACGCGGCGGGCGTCTACGCCGACGTGCTGCACAATCAGGTCAGCGCGCGCAAGCTGCATATCACGCCGCGCCGCGGCGACTATTGCCTGCTCGACAAGACGACCGGCGACTTTGCACAGCACACGGTCTTCCAGCTCCCCGGGAAATATGGCAAGGGCGTCCTCGTCAGCCCGACCGTCCACGGCAACACCATCGTCGGGCCGACGGCCATCGACATTGAGGACAAGGACGGTACGAACACCACCGCCGCCGGTCTCGACGAGCTGATCACCAAGGCCGGGGCCACCATGCAGAATCTGCCCATCCGTCAGGTCATCACGAGCTTTGCAGGTCTCCGTGCCCACGAGGACGGCCACGAATTCATCCTCGGCGAATGCCCGGACGCACCCGGCTTCTTCGACTGCGCGGGCATCGAATCGCCCGGCCTCAGCTCTGCGCCCGCCATCGGCGAATATACCGCGCAGCTCCTGCAAGAGAAGCTTTCGCTTGCAGAAAATACCGACTTTGTCGGAACACGCACCGGAATCCTCGACCCAAAGACGCTCTCCCGCGAGGACTACAACGCCCTGATCGCGCGCGACCCGGCCTACGGCCGCATCATCTGCCGCTGCGAGCAGGTCACGGAAGGGGAGATCGTCGACGCAATCCATCGCGTCCCCGGCGCACGCAGCCTCGACGGCGTGAAACGCCGCACCCGCGCGGGCATGGGCCGCTGTCAGGCGGGCTTCTGTTCGCCGAGGGTGATGGCCATTCTGGCGCGGGAGCTCGGCGTGGACGAAGCGGAGATCACAAAATCCGGCGGCCATTCGCAGCTGCTGACCGGCTATCCGAAGGAGGGAATGAAATGAAACAGGTCGACGTGCTCATCATCGGCGGCGGCCCGGCGGGCCTTGCCGCGGCGATTGCCGCGCACGACGCGGGCTGCCAAAACGTCCTGATTCTGGAACGGGACGCGCAGCTCGGCGGCATCCTCAACCAGTGCATCCACAACGGCTTCGGACTCCATACCTTCCAGGAGGAGCTGACCGGCCCGGAATATGCCCAGCGCTTCATCGATCAGGCCGCGCAGCGAAACATCCCGTTCCAACTGAATACCATGGTGCTCAGCATCGCGCCGGACAAGACCGTCACCGCACTCAACTCGATAGACGGCTGCTTTACAATTCAGGCGAAGAGCGTCATCCTCGCCATGGGCTGCCGCGAACGGCCACGCGGTGCGCTGAACATTCCCGGCTTCCGTCCTGCGGGCATCTACTCCGCCGGGACGGCGCAGCGCCTCGTCAACATCGAGGGCCGCATGGTCGGCCACCGCGTCGTCATCCTTGGCAGCGGCGACATCGGCCTGATCATGGCCCGCCGCATGACGCTCGAGGGCGCAAAAGTCCTCGCCGTCGCGGAGCTGATGCCGTATTCCGGCGGCCTCAAGCGGAACATCGTCCAGTGCCTCGACGATTTCGGCATTCCGCTCTACCTGAGTCATACCGTCGTCGACATCGAGGGCCGTGAGCGCGTCACCGGCGTGACCATCGCCGAGGTCGGCGCCGACCGCCGTCCCATCCCCGACACCGAGCGCCATTACGACTGCGACACGCTCCTGCTCTCCTGCGGACTCATCCCGGAAAATGAGTTGACGCGCGGCCTCGGCGCAGCCATCAGCCCCGTGACGAACGGCCCGTTGGTCAACGAACGGCTCGAAACGTCCGTTCCCGGCGTCTTCGCCTGCGGCAACGTTCTCCACGTTCACGATCTGGTCGACTACGTCAGTCAGGAAGCGGCCGCGGCGGGCCGCGCTGCCGCAAATTACGCTGCGGAAGGGGAGACCGCCGCGCATGAGATCCCCATCGCCATCTCCGGCGGCGCGCGCTATACCGTTCCCGCCACGCTCGACCCGTCGTGCATCCGCGAAGACCTGACCGTCCGCTTCCGCGTCGGCAGCGTCATGCGCAGCCGCCGCATCGTCGTCACATTCGACGGTGAACCGGTCGTGCAGAAAAAACGCCCCATCCTCGCGCCCGGCGAGATGGAGCAGGTCGTGCTGACGCCCGCGATGTTTGCTGCGCACCCGAACGTCCAGGACATCAAAATCAGCATTGAGGAGGCGTAAATCATGGAAAAGCGAACATTGACCTGTATCAACTGCCCCCTCGGCTGTCAGATCGAGGTGACGCTGGACGGCGGCACCGTCCAGTCCATCACCGGCAACACCTGCAAGCGCGGCGCGGAGTATGCGGCCAAGGAAGTCACACACCCGACGCGCATCGTCACGACGTCCGTCGCCGTCACCGGCAGCAAGACAGGGGCATATACCGTCAGCTGTAAGACCGCGTCCGATATTCCGAAGGAGAAGATCTTTGCCGTCATCGATGCGCTCCGCGGCCTGACCATCTCCGCGCCCGTCCGCATCGGCGACGTCCTTCTGCCAGACGCCGCCGGAACCGGCGTTCCCATCATTGCCACCAAACATGTAGATTGATAAACCCCCGCCCCGCGCACATGCGCGAGGCGGGGGTTCTGATATGTTAGAACAACATCAACAGCGTCCCGCCGACCACAAGGATCAGCCCAACCGCCGCCTTTTTGCTCAGCTTTTCGTGGAACACGAGGTAGGAGAACAGAATGGTCACGAGGATGCTCAGCTTGTCGATCGGCGCGACAACGCTGGCAGGCCCATCCTGCAAGGCCTTGTAATAGCAGAGCCAGCTCCCGCCCGTGGCAAGTCCGGACAGGCAGATGAAGCCCAGCTCATTTTTCGGGATCTTGCGCACCAGCGCGCCCTTTCCCGTGACGAACACCATCATCCACGACATGATCAGGACTACGCCCGTCCGAATGGCCGTCCCGAGGTTGGACTCCACACCCGTAATGCCGATCTTGCCGAGGATCGACGTCAGGCTTGCGAACACAGCCGATCCGGCTGCGTACAAAAGCCAGCTTCCGCCCGCTTTGGCCGCCCCAGTGGACTGTTTCTTCTCGATCATCAGATGCGTGCCCGCCGCGATGCAGACCATGCCGATCCCGCGCGTCCAGCTCAGCGTTTCGTGCAGAAACAGCACCGCCAGCAAAATGGTCAATACCGTGCTGGACTTGTCGACCGGCACGACCTTGTTCACGTCGCCGATCTGCAAGGCCCGGAAATAGCAGAGCCAGCTCGCGCCGGTTGCCAGGCCCGACAGCACCAGAAACAGCAGCGTCCGTCCGCTGATTTCTGCCAACTGCGCCTCCGACCCAACGAGAAAGACCATCCCCCACGAAAACGCCAGCACCACGATTGTCCGGATGGCGGTCGCGACCGTTGAATCCGTCTTACGGATGCCGCATTTTGCGAGGATGGCCGTCAAGCCCGCAAACAGCGCCGAACCAAACGCATACAAAACCCACATAGACTCCATTCCTATCCAATGCAAGGCTCCAACCGGAGCAACAGCATACATAAGGGAGCGGATCACTCCGCCCCCTTGCAGGATGCGCACGGGCGGTTGCCCGTGCGCATCGAAATCATGATTACATATCCAGCGGCTCCATGCCGAGAACCGGGTGGCCAACCTCGGTGAGGTACGCCAGCAGCTCTTCGGGATCGCCGGACGGGCAGTTGGTCTCGTCTGCAACCATATCGGCGAAGTTGTCGATATCGTACAGCTCTTTCGCGGTTTCGTTCAGCTTGTCGCGGATCTGATCCTTCAGTTCCTTCGGCAGCCAGACCAGACGAGCCACGCCGCCCTCGGCCTTCAGGAACTTGTGGGATGCGATGTAGTGCTTGCCGTGGCCCATGAAGCCCGGGGTCTGCACGCCGCCGCCCGTCATGGAGGCCATTTCGGAGAACGTCATGCCCAGCGGGGTCATGCCGGCATACTCACGGCAGGTGATGACAACACCCATCGAGCACGGCTCAATGCCGCAGATGCACTCGAAGCAGCCGCAGGAGGTCATCGGGTCCTCGAGCAGGGAGTACAGCGTGACATGCTCCAGCGCACCGTGGGAGTATTCCGCGACGGCCTCGTCGACGTCTTCGTACCGGCCGGTACGCTCGTCGAGGCAGCGCTCCTTGGTGACGACCTGGCAGGGACCCTGCGGGTCAAGCTCATTGGTGGCCTTGGCGTCCAGCCAGGACACAGCGCCGCAGAGGCCGAGACGCTCCGGCGTGACGATGCAGACGTGGCTCGGAGAGAACGCCTGGCACATGATGCAGGAGTAGAACACCGGCACAGATTCGTCGGTCATGCTCTTCAGACGCTCGTCGCGCTTATCAAAGACCTCGTTCGCGTGCTTGCGCAGCGCGGCGTTCGGCTCGTCGCCGACGACGATCTTGACCTGGCACTTGTCGACCACAGTGTCGAATTCGGACTTGATCTTCGCGTACAGGACTTCGCCGATGTGGCGGAAGCGGAAGCCGGCCTCAAAGTCGGCCTTGTTGATACGGACACGGATCATGTCGCGCTGGCCGGTGTGCATTAGACCCTCAACGCAGTTCAGGAACTGGTGGATCTTACGCTCGAAGACCGGCTCGAAGTCGGGCTGCATGTTCTTGCCCGCAACCTCGACGGTGTAGCTCAGGGAAATCTTGGAGCCGCATTCCAGCTCATCCAGCTCGGGACCCTCGACGACGATCTTGTGATCCTCGACCTCGGAGGCGTCCTTCGTGGTGACCAGCTCGAAGCAGTCCTTGCGGGAGCCGTCAATTTCGATCTGCATGTCGCCCTTGCGGATGATCTCGCCTTCGAACGCGGAGGAGTAGGAGACAGGAATGTCGATCTTCGTGATCTTCAGCTTGATGCCGCGTGCCTCGATGGAGGTGTCGATCCAGTCCTTGGTGTCGTCATAGATGATCAGGGACTTCGGAACGGCCCACATGTCGTCGTGGTCGTTCGTGATGACCGGGAAGCCCAGCTTGATGGCGCCGGCGCCGCAGGCAACGGTGATGTCGTTGACCGGTTTGTAGGCGTTGACGAACGCATTGAGGCGGTCGAAGGTGTACTTGTGGAAACCCTCTGCATCGCCCGGCTGGATCGCGCCGAAGATCATGGCGGCACGCACGACGAGGGAGATGACATGGCCGACCGACCAGATCTCTTCGCCGACGGGGACGACACGGACGGGGAAGCCCATGGACAGGCCCGCCTCGACGGCCTGCTCAATAATGCCGCCGATCAGGAACACGAAAATACCGCGGGACTGATAGCCCTTGATGGTCTCGACCGCTTCCTCGGTGGAGGGAGCCGGCCCGATCATGACGACGAAGCCGGGGATATCGCCGGTGACCAGCGGCACGCCCAGCTCACGGACTTCCGCGTCGGTGAAATGGCCGTGATAGTTGGTGCCTTCGTAAGGAGATTCGGTCTTGACGTACTTGCACGCCTCGATCATCTCCGCGGCGATGGCGGTGCCGACGCCGGACTGGAAGATGGAGTTCGTGCGCGGCTCGCGGAGCATCATGGCCTTCACATCGGCCAGCGCGTCCTGCAATTCGCCGACGTTCGTGACCTTCTTGCCGATGTAGGCATAGATACAGGCCAGGAAGTAGGCGGTGGAGGGCATGGTCAGCGCGGCGTCGCGGCCAACCTCTGCAACGATCTTGTTGACTTCTTCTTCGGCCTTCGCGAACATCTCGTCGGAGCCGTTGAAGACTCTTTCAAACAATGTCTTCATTGTAGGTAATCATTCCTTTCAGTTTCGTTCTTGCGCGTCGATCTTTGCCTTGATGGCGCGGATATCCTCCAGCGCCTCGGGGCTTTGATCGTAGGGAGAAAGGCCCTTCCGGTCGGCGTCGATGACGTCGGCGTTGTAGCGGATGAAGCCCAGCAGATCCTCCTCCGGGATGCGGGAGCGGATGAACGCGCGGTCAGACTCGTCGCGGATCTTGTTTGCCACGACGCGCACCTTCGTCACGCCGATATCGGCCGCGAGCTGCTTGATGCGCTCATAGGTCTGTACGCTTCGCGCGCCCGGTTCGATGACCACGATGAACTGATCCATCATGCTCGCCGTGCCGCGGCCCAGATGCTCCAGCCCTGCTTCCATATCCATGATGACGACGTCGTCCTTGCGGAACGTGAGGCTTGTCAAAATGGCCTTGAGCATCACGTGCTCCGGGCAGACGCAGCCGCTTCCGCCGGTGTCGACCGTGCCCATCACGAGCAGCTTGACGCCGTT
>USDP01000082.1 GCA_900553545.1 uncultured Eubacteriales bacterium
AGTTTGCAGACTCTGGCAGAATGAAGTTGGCACACACCATTCTGAAAGGAGACAGCAAACTATGTCCGAGAAAATTGTACAATTCAACGAGGAAATTATCAAGGGTCAGATCAAAGAACTTGTGCGCGGCAGCGTGGAGGAAACCCTGAACGAACTGCATGCCTGTTCCAAGAAATTTGAATTTTACTGTCTTACCAGCAGAGAGCCTCGCGCCGTTCTTTTTCTATGCTTGCAGATCGCTGGATTTACAAAAACTAGTTTCTCGTTTCCGGCCTGGTGTGCACGTCGTTGAAGGCCTCGGCGTCCGCTGTAATGACCGCATGATACCGCTGGCCGTCCGCGCTGAGCGCCCGCTCCAGTCCCCGCTGAAGCTCCGCTGTCTTTCCCGCTAGATCGAACGGCACGACAAGATCGAAGATCACGTTCGTATGTCCCGTCCCGCGCACGACGCGGAAGTCGTGGATCGACAGCCGCGCGTCCTGTTCCGTCAGATAGGAGAGCACCCGGTCGCGCAGTGCGCTGCGCTCAGCGTCGTCGGTCACGATCGGGTCGCAGTGGAGGACAAGGTCGACGTGCAGCTTTGTGCGGACGTCGCGCTCGATGTCGTCGAGCAGCTCGTGCGCATCCAAAATGTTCATCCGGTAGTCCACCTCGGCATGCGCGCTGGCAAAGCGGCGGCCGGGTCCGTAATCGTGCACCATCAGGTCGTGGATGCCGAGGATGCCGCCGTAGCCCGTGATCTCCGATGCGATGGCATGGAGAAGCGATTCATCCGGTGCGGCGCCGAGCAGCGGATCGATGGTATCTTTTGCGATAGAAATGCCCGACCAGAGGATGAACAGCGCGACGAGCAGGCCGACATAGCCGTCAAGCCGCAGCCCCGTCGCCGCGGCGAGCACCGCGCAGAGCAGGACTGCCGCTGTTGTGATGACGTCGTTCCGGCTGTCTGCCGCCGTGGCCATCAGGGCGGGGGAGCTGATCTTTTTACCGAGCGTCCGGTTGAAGCGTGCCAGCCAGAGCTTCACCAGGATCGATGCCAACAGCACGAGGATCGTCGCTGCCGTACATTCCACGTCCGCCGGGTGGAGGATCTTGCCGATGGACGTCTTTACCAGCTCCGCGCCGATCAACAGGATCATCGCCGCCACGGCCAGCCCCGCCAGGTATTCGATCCGGTGGTGGCCGAAGGGGTGCCCTTCGTCGGCGGGCTTCGCCGCGAGGCGGAAGCCGATCAGCGTCACGATGGAGCTGGACGCGTCGGAGAGGTTGTTGACCGCATCCGCCGTGATGGCGACGCTGCCGGTCAGCGTACCGAGCAGGAATTTCCCGACAAACAGCAGCACGTTGCACACGACGCCCACGATCCCGGCCAACCGTCCATATGCTTCGCGCACAGAGGGGTCTTCGGTATTCTGCGCGTCGCGGATCAGCCGCCGCACCAGAAACTCCGTCATCGTCCTGCGTCCTCCGTGGGCCGCGCCATGGACTTTTGCAGCATCCGGATGTCCTTGCCACTGAATTTATAGAGCGTATACGCGCCGAGCAGGCGCGAGGCGATCTGCGCGGAATAGCGGCGGTCGAGTTCTCCGACCGGCAGATTCGTCGACACGATGGTCGCCCGGCTCTCCATCAGGCGCGTGTTGACGACCTGATAGAGCGCGGCAATCGTAAACTGCGTCGTCATCTCCGTGCCGAGATCGTCGAGGATCAGAAGGTCGCACGCGAGATATTTCCGTGTCACGTCCTCACCCTCGCGCGGGCGGAACTTCTGCTGCTCGAAGTCCGCAAACAGCGCCTCCGCCGATACATAGCAGACCGAATAGCCCCGGTCGGCCACGGTGCGCGCGATGCACGCGGACAGGAACGTCTTGCCAAGGCCGGTCGCGCCCGAAAACAGCAGCGAGCGGGCACCCGGCGCGAAGCTCTGCGCATAGCGCACTGCCCGCTCATAGACCTTTTTCATAATTTCGCGCGGACTGGTTCCGAGGTCGGGGTCATATTCCGCCGGATAATAGTCCAGCCGGAAGCGGTCGAAGCTCTCGCGGCCCGCGCCGAGCAGCGAGGAAAGCTCCTTCTTCTGCTCCTGCCGGCAGAGCTCCGCCAGACATTCGCACATCCGCGCGCCGAGATAGCCGCTCCCGCCGCAGCGCGGGCAGACGGCGGTCTGCTCCAGATCGTCGGGGTCGACGCCTTCGGACTCCAAAATCCAGTCCCGCTCCTGCTGGAGGCGGAGGTTTTCGTCCTTCAGCTGGCGGATGGTCTCGCTCGGGTCCTCGCCCGCGCGGAACGCCGCCGCGCAGACCTTCGCGGCGGTCTTCTGTAATTCGAGGTCAATCTGCCGCAGACGCGGCAGGCGCTCATAGATCGCGCCGATGCGCGCGGCGTCGTCCTGTGCGTTCTGTTCGCGTGCGGCAGCCAAACGCGCCTTTGCGCGCGCAAGGATCGCGGCGGAATATGCCATGTCAGTCCTCCTCCTGCATCATGCGGGCGATGGCCTCGCGCTCCAGCTCGGTCAGCTTGTCGCCGTGCCGCTGTACGCCGTAGCCCGGCTTCGCGGCCTTTGCCGGCTGGCGGTCGCCCGCGTCGATCTGCGCGAGCGTCGTGAAGCCCTGTTCGTGCCAGCTCTTCAAGATTGAGTTCAGATACGGCCATTTCAGGCCGCCCGTGTTCATGCACGTCTTTTCGTAGGCCAGCTGGATCTCCTTCTCGCCGAAGCCCCAACTGAGCCACGTCACCACAAATTTCTCCTCACCGGCCGTCAGCCGCCGCTCGCCGATGCCGAGCAGCCGCCGCACCCGGCCAATGCCGTTTTGCAGCTGTAACTGCTGCTGCATATAGGCTGCGGCCTGCTCCATCGTCTCGATGCCGAGGTCGGCCCAGCGGTACGCCTCCTTCTCGATCGTCCGGATGGACGGCATTCTGCTCACGCCCCGCGCGTGTCCGCGCTGGATGCAGTAGCTGATCAAAATGGAGATGACCTCCGGCGCGAGGCCGAGATAGCGGTAGATGCAGAGCAGAATTTTCAGCTCTTCCGTGGACAGGATGCGGCCCAGCCGACGCTGCGCCTCGCCCACCATGCTCGGGAATTCCGGCCCTGCGTGGTATTCGCGCGTGACGTCCTCTTCGGTGTAGTGCGGCGCCTCCGCCGGGGCGAAGAAGCGCTTCGTCTCCTCCTGCCAGAGTCCCATCTGCTGTAAGGTCGCCGCCGCGAGGTCATAGCGCGTCTGCGTCATGCGCAGCCGTTCCATCGCCTCCGCACGCGGCAGGCCGGACTGTTCATATAAGTAAAGCAGCGCTGCGTCGCCGTTTGCGGCGGCGAGCAGCTTCCGGACGTCCTGCCCGGGCAGTTTCAAGGCTTCCGTCTCCAAGCGAACGCCCCCTCTCTCCAATTTTGCATATCAGTCGAAATCGAAAGCCAGCCAGATCGGCGCAGTTTGCTTCTCTGCGTCCAGCCATTTGGCCATGCAGTTCATCGTACCGTGCCCCGGCGTTTTCACCGGATACTGCCCCGCGCCGAGCGCCGCAGCCAGCGCCGGGAGCATCCGCGCATCCGGCAGCAGTTCTTCTACGATTTGTCCTGCGCGGCGCACCGCCGCGCAGCCGAGCGCATAGCCCTGCTCCAGCCGGTAAAAGTCCAGATCCTCTGCCGCGTAGTCCAGCTGTGCCTTCGAATACCGCGCGTGCGGCACGTCAAACAGCAGCGTCTCGCGCAGGCCCGCGTATTCCTGCGGCGTGACCACAGCCGCCGCGCCCTGCGGCGCGTCCGCGCGGAGCGTCTGCGTGGTGCAGCTGTCCTGCCGCGCGTAGCCCATCGTCTCATAGTAGGACGCGAGCTTTTCCGTCTCCGGGACGAGCAGCAGACAGGAGACGTAGCGTTTCCGCAGCGTCCTTTCCGCAAACTCCATCAGCGCGCGGCACACGCCGCGCCCACGGAACGCCTCGTCTGTCGCGACGGCATAGAGGTAGGCGGCCTTCTGCGTCTCCTCGCCGTGCGCCAGCGTGAGCGGCAGGGCAAAGAGCATCGCGATGACCGCACCGTCTTCCTCCGCGCAGAAGCCTGTCGCCTCGGGATAAACGGTCTTAAAAAAACTGTCGATCTCCGCGTCCGTGTCGCCGAACGCCTGCTTCCAGAGCGCTTTCAGCGCCGGAATATCATCCGGCCCGGTCTTTCTCGTCCGCATCAGAAGCCTCCTTGCAGGTCGGCGGTGCATTTTTCGAGCAGCAGCGTCGGCTGGTAGGATTCCTTCGCCTTGCGCAGGCCCGGCTCGCCCATGTCGTCCTCGCGGTTCAAGAATTCCAATTCCGGGTATTTTTCCGCGATATGGCGGGAAAATTCGCGGTTGATCATCGCATATGCGCCCTGAATATCGGCATACGCCTTTTCAAAGCAGACGTCGTAATACGTCCGGTTCATCCGATAGCCCATCGAGAAGCCGAGCACCTGCTCGCCGTCCAGCAGCATCCATCCGTCCATGCCAATGGCAGCAAAATGATCGAACGCCTTGGCGATGGCCTTCTTCTCGCTCTGAATTTCATAATTTTCCGGGTGGTTTTGGTACCAAAGGGCCACCATTTCCCGACATTTTTCAATGTTCTCCGCCGTGATGACCTCGGTATGCCAGTCCGGGTGCTCCGATTCGAAGCGGTGGCAGTGGTTGCGCTTGGATTGCAGCTTTTTGCCGCGCAGCTCGGTCAGCTCTTCGACGGTGTAGATATAGTCGAACGAATCGCGGTACGGCGTGAAGCGGAAGCGGCCCGGATACTGTTCCTCCAGAAATGCCTGTGCGTCCGCCGTCACGCCGCGGAAGCGCGTCTGGCCGCCGCGCCGCAGGCTGTCGTCCAGCACTGCGTCCACCGCCGCGCGCAGGTCGCCCTGCCCGGCGGGGAAGAGATAGATGTTGCGGCCCTCCCAGTGCAGGTACTGCGTGACGAAGTCGCCCACGCGGCCGACCTGGCCGTAGTAATTCGTCCAGAACAGCATACTCGTAAACGTATAGTCTGCGCCCGGCTTGTTGGCTGCGTGAAGGATCGGCTCAATCCAGCGCTGGTCGCGGACGGTGATATCATGAAAATCGATCATAAAAACCCCTCGTTTTTCTGTTATGTCAGTCTCATATAGTATATCACCTCCGTCAATGCTTTTCCACAGAAAAAATCATTTGCATTTTGGGCCGCGATTTGTTAAAATAAGGTCGTTGTGTAGCAAATGTGCGTAAGTCCAAACGGACTTACGCACTATTTTTTTCGCTTATGGAGGTAGTTATGGAAGAAAAACAGGACTTTTTGGGGGCGGCCCCGCTGGGAAAGCTGATGCGGAAATTTGCCGTGCCGTGTACGATCTCGCTGCTGGTCGGGGCGCTTTATAACATCGTCGACCAGATCTTCATTGGCTGGGGCGTCGGCTATCTCGGCAACGGCGCGACGAGCGTCGTCTTCCCATTGACGGTGCTGGCGCTCGGCCTCGCCGTGATGATCGGCGACGGCGCGTGCAGCTTCGTTTCCATCTGCTTTGGCAAGCAGAACGCGAAGGACGCAAACCGCGCTGTCGGCAATGCGGTGACGCTCAGCGTGCTGGTGGGGATCGTGGTGATGGTACTCTACTATATTTTCCGCGATCCGCTGCTTGCGCTGTTCGGTGCGACGGAGGCGAATCTGCCCTATGCGCGGGACTATTTCGCGTGGATCGCGGCGGGCATCCCAATCTATGTTTTCGGGCAGGCTGCCAATCCTATCATCCGCGCCGACGGCAGCCCGAATTTTGCGATGGGCTGTATGCTGGCCGGGGCGGTCACGAACGTCATCGGCGACCCGATTGCCATCTTTGTGTTCCACGGCGGCGTGGTGGGCGCGGCGATCGCGACGGTACTCGGGCAGCTCGTCACGTCGGGGATGAGCGTGTGGTATCTCTGTCATACGAAGGTTTTGAAGTTTGAAAAGGCGGATTTCAGGCTTTTTGGCCGCATCCTCGGCAAATTCCTGCCGCTCGGCCTGTGCAGCTTCCTCGCGCAGATCTCGCTGGTCATCGCGATGGCCGCAACCAATTCGATGCTGGTGAAATATGGGGCGCAGTCGGAATTCGGCGCGGACATTCCGCTCACGGTGCTCGGCATCGTGATGAAGGTCTTCCAGATCATCATCGCCATCACGATCGGCATGTCCGCCGGGTGCATCCCGATTGTCGGCTACAACTACGGAGCCAAGCAGTTTGGCCGCTGCCGCGGCGTGCTCTGGCGGCTGATGGCGGCGGAATTCGTGCTCGGGGCGGTGTCGCTCGTCATCACGCAGTGCTTCCCGCTTCAGCTCATCAGCATTTTCGGCTCGGAGGATGCGCTCTACGAGCGGTTCGCCGTGCTGGCCTTCCGCATCTATCTCTGTATGCTGCCGCTGGCCACGGTCAACAAGGCCGCGTTCATCTTCATGCAGGCGCTGGGCCGGCCGGTGGAATCGGCGGGGCTGTCGTTCTTCCGGGAAGTGCTGCTGGCCGTGCCGCTCGTGATGCTGCTGCCGCGCGCATTTGGACTGATGGGCGTGCTCTATTCCATGCCTGCCGCCGATGTCATCACGTTCCTTGCCTCGCTCTATATCCTCCTGCGCACGGATCGGCAGCTCCGCGCCGCGTCAGAAGTGCGGGCGGAGTGAGCGGCGCTTCTGTGTTGCATTTTTTCCGGAATTCTGCTATGCTGGGGGAAATGACGGAGCGGTTAGAGTATGCCCTCTCAGGCGCTGCGCGCCAGCTCCCCCAGAGGGGGTGCCAAGCCGCTGCGGCGAAGGCCA
>USDP01000083.1 GCA_900553545.1 uncultured Eubacteriales bacterium
GATGTATGGGAAGTGAAAGCATGACAATGACATCCATCTTGGAGGTACTTCCGGCGCAGTTCCGTGCGGCACTGCGAGGACTGGATTGGGACAAGATACAGGAGCTGCGGCTGCGCAGCGGGTATCCGCTTGGAATCAAGCGGGTCGGCGAACGGGAGGCAGCGCATAACGCAGCGCATGATCCAGCGCATGACGCAGCGGGCGTTGTGCGGGCAGAGGATGTGGCGGCTGTGCTTGCGGCGGCGACGAGACAGTCGGCATACAGTGCGCAGGAGACGCTGCGCGAAGGTTATCTCACGCTGGAGGGCGGACACCGTGTCGGCGTGTGCGGAACGTTGGTATTACGCGGCGGCGAGCCATACAGCATGAAGGACGTCACGTCGCTGAACATCCGCGTGGCGCACGATATTCGCATGGATCCTGCGCGTTTGCTGCCCTATTTGCGGGAAAATCTGCTGATCATCGGTGTGCCGGGCAGCGGGAAAACAACGCTGCTGCGGGCCTGCATCCGGACGCTCAGTCAGATGGGACAATGTGTCAGCGTGGCGGATGAACGCGGGGAAATCGCGGCGTTTCCGTTGGGGAGCCGGGTGGACGTGCTGCGCGGCTGCGGAAAGCAGGCCGCGATGGAGCGGCTGCTGCGCGTGATGGGTCCGGAGTGGATCGCAGTGGACGAGATCAGTGCAGAGGCGGATGTGCTGGCACTGGAGAAGTGCTCCTACTGCGGCGTGAAGCTGCTGGCGACGGCGCACGCGGAAAGCGTGGACGAGCTGCACCGCAGGCGGCTCTATCGGATGCTGCTGGAGACAGGCGTATTCCGGCGGGCGCTGGTGCTGCGGGCGGATCAGCAATTTGCGGAAGAGGAGATCGGACTATGATAAAACTACTTGGGACGGCTATGATCGTGTTGGGTTCCGGCTCCGCCGGGTTTGGATTTGCGCGCGCAGTCCGCGCTCAGCTGCGGCAGCTGAACGCGCTGCTGGCGGCGCTGGAGGCGATGAAGGGTGAGATCGAATACCGGCTGACGCCGCTGCCGGAGCTGTTTGCCGCGCTGGGCGAGGGGACAGAGCCGGTGACGGCGGCGTTTTTCCGCGGCTGCGCGGCGATGATGGAAGCAGACCGGGCGCTGCCGCCGCAGCTTGTACTGGGGCGGGCGATGGAACAGACAACGAGTCTGCAATGGAGCGCGCGGACGCGCGAGACGGTGCGGAATCTGGCCTTTTCACTCGGGAAGTTTGACCTTGGCGGGCAGGTGCGCGCCATCGAGCTGGCACAGGAGCGGCTGCGCGCGGAGCTGGCGGAGGTACAGGCCGGGAGCCGTGCGCGCTGCCGGAGCTATGAAACGATCGGGATCTGCGCCGGGCTGGCGCTGGCGGTGATATTGCTCTGACATGGAAATTGATTTGATTTTTAAGATCGCGGCGGTGGGAATCGTGGTTTCGATTTTGAATCAGGTGCTTGTGCGCTCCGGCCGGGAGGAACAGGCGACGATGACGTCGCTGGCGGCGCTGGTTGTGGTGCTGATGATCGTGGTGCAGAAGATTGCGGCGCTGTTTGACCTGGTCAAGGATCTGTTTCAATTTTGATGGAGATTTGGAAATTTGCGGCGTTTGCGATCGTGTGTGCGCTGCTCTGCGCCGTGCTGAAGCAGCACGGGGCGGGACAGGCATCGCTGCTGGCGCTGGTGGGCTGCGTGGGGCTGCTGCTGACGGCGATGACGGTGCTCACGCCGGTGATGACGTTCCTCCGGCGGCTGGCCAGCCTTGCGGGGGTCAATCCGGCGCTGCTCGCGCCGGTTCTGAAAGCGGCGGCGGTCGGTTTGCTCACGCAGCTGACGGAATCGTTCTGCAAGGACGCAGGGCAGCAGGCGCTGGCCAAGGCGGTGGAGCTGGGCGGCGGGGTACTGGCGCTCTATGCGCTGCTGCCGCTGGCGAGCAGCGTGGCGGAGCTATTGCAGCGTATGGCGGGAGGCGGATGATGCGGAAGTGCCTGATATTTCTGCTGCTGGCGGCAGCGCTTGCAACCGGCGTATGCGCAGCGGCGGACGTTTTGCAGGAGGAGGCCGCGATCCTCGGCGCGGACAAGCTGGAGGACGCCTTTCCCGCGGAGGCGGAGGAAGCGCTGGATGGGATCTCGCCGCTGGAACAGGGCAGCTTTACGGAAGGATTTAAGCAGGTTCTGTCCGGCGCGGTGAAGGGACTCGGCGGATGGATGAGGCAGGGCGCGCAGGTGAGCGCAGCGCTGCTGGCCGCAGCGCTGCTGTGCGGGTTCGGTGCGGAGGCGAAGGGCGGCGCGGGCGCGGCTGTCCGAATGGCAGGCTGCCTTGGAATCGCGACGGTCTGCACGTCGGGGCTGTATGGGATGATCGCGCTGGCACAGGAGACGCTGGATGGACTCGGGAGCTTTTCGGCGCTGCTGCTGCCGGTGCTCTCCTCGGCACTGACGGCGTCCGGTGGGGTAACAAGCGGCGGTGCGCTCTACGCCGGAGCGACGCTGCTGATCAGCGTATTGACGAGCCTGATCCGATCATTCCTCATTCCGTGCGTCTACTGTTATTTCTTTCTGGCCGTGGCGCAGTATGCCATCGGGGACGACCGGCTGGAATGTCTGCGCGAGCTGGCAGGGTGGACGGTAAAGACGGCGCTGCGTGCGGCGGTGGCCGCGTTTACGGCGTATCTGACGCTGACGGGCCTGCTCGCCGGTGCGGCGGATGAGATGACGTTAAAGGCAGCGAAGAGCGTGATCTCTACGGCCATCCCGGTCGTGGGCGGGATGATTTCGGAAGCGTCGCAGGCTGTGCTGACGAGTGCAGCGCTGATCCGGAACAGCGCGGGGATATTCGGGCTGCTGGCGGTGCTGGCGGTGGGGCTTGGGCCGTTTTTGCAGATTGCGGTGCAGTATCTGGCGCTGCGCGTGACCACAGCGCTGAGTGGCTTTCTGGCAATGCAGGAACACACAAAGCTGCTTGCATGTGCGGCGGATGCGATGGGCTATATGTTGGCGATGACGGGCAGCGCGATGCTGATGGTGATCGTGGCGGTGTGTGCGTTTTTGAAGGCGGTGAACGGATGAAGGGGTATTTGTTTTCTCTGACGGCGGCGGCGCTGCTCTCGGCGCTGGTGCTGGCACTGGTGCCGGAGGGAAGTGTACGGCGGACGGTACAGCTTGGGTGCGGGCTGCTGCTGGCGCTGACGGCGCTCAGCCCACTGCTGAAGCTGGACTATGACGCGATTGCAAAGCAGATCGCAGAGATTCGGCCGGATACCGAGACGGTGCGGACGGGCGTGGAGGTGCAGAACCGGGAGCTTCAGGCGCGCATCATATCCGAACAGGCCGCGGCATATATATGGGACAAAGCGGACGAGATGGGGGTGGCGCTGGAGGTTGAGGTGGAGACGCGGGATCTTGGCAGCGGGCCATATCCGTGGCGCGCGACGCTGACCGGGGCGTGCGGCGGCGAAAAACGCACGGCGCTGACACAGTACATCGAGGAAAATCTGGCGATCCCGGAGGCGAGGCAGGTATGGCAATGCGAATAGACAGGGAGGCGCTTGGGCGTGCAGGCCGGACGCTGCGGACATTTGCGGCAAAGTATCGGATTGCGATTCTGGCGGCGCTGCTGGGGCTGCTGCTTCTGCTGTGGCCGACGGGAAGCAGGCGCGAAACTGTAAAGACCGAGACGGCAGCAAGCGGCTTTTCCCTTGCGGAGACGGAGGAGAAGCTCGAAGCGCTGCTCTGCCAGATTGACGGCGCGGGCGCGGTGGACGTGATGCTGACGCTCGCGGACGGCGGCGAGGCCGTCTATCAGGTGGATGAGACGGTTCGCGATGGAGGGCGCGAAGAGCAGACGGTGCTCGCTGACAAGGCGCCGGTGCTCGTGCAGACACGGCAGCCGAGGTTTCAGGGGGCCGTGGTCGTCTGCGAGGGCGCGGACCGTGCGGCGGTGAAGCTCGCGGTGACGGAGGCCGTCGCGAGCCTGACGGGACTTGGCAGCGGGAAAATCGCAGTCGTCAAAATGAAGTCATCAAACTAAGGAATCTCTGAATCAATCGTCTGCGACTGCGAGCGGATCTTTTCCGCCCACTCTTCGGTATCAAAAACGGGAAATACATACAGTATTCCTCCGCTTTTGATACCTTGATTGGACGAAAAATCTCTCACTCACAGTTCTTGCCGATTGAATCAGAGCTTCCCTGAAAATGAAGGACAATAGGAGGAAACGGTATGAAAGCATGGAAACGGAACGCGGTGATCGCGACAGTGCTGGTCTTTATCTGCGCGGGCGTGTATCTGAACTGGTCGTACAACCAGAAGGAGAAGACGCCGGAGCTGACACAGACGCTGAGCGCGGAGCAGGTAATGGGGGAGACGACCATGGTGATCGCGGACACGTCGGAGGAGGCAGAGCCGGCCGCGAACATGGACGCGGCGGATTATTTCGCGCAGGTGCGCCTGAGCCGGCAGGAATCGCGCGACAGCGCCGTGGAGCTGCTGGAGGAGACGATCGCCTATGATGAGGGGACAGCCGTGGGCGATACGGCGTCCGCCACGCTCAACACGCTGGTAAACACGGCGCTGAGCGAGGCGCAGATTGAGAGCATGGTCATTGCCAAGGGATTTGCCGACTGCGTGACGTACATCACGGACGACACGGTCAGCGTGGCGGTTGCTGCACCGGCGGAAGGTCTGAGTGAGGCAGACGCGGCGCTCATCTCCGATGTGGTACGTTCGCAGACGGATTATCCGCTTTCGCAGGTGCGCATTATCGAAGTGAAGCCGTAAGGACAGCATGGATTTTGGTGGAGGGCGGGAACGCTCTCCACTTTTTGCGCCTTTTTACTTGAAATTCTATGGATTTATGGTACAATGTCAAAATGAGAAAAGAATCGGGTACTTTGCGCAGGAGGCTATGTTATGGCAGAAAATAAAGAGTACTTCTCCAAGGAAGTGGAGAATGGTTCCAGATCTCGGAAGAGGTCGTTGCGTCTGTGGCGGCAATGGCTGTGCTGGAGGTAGAGGGCGTCTGCGGTTTGGCGAGCAATCTCGGCTATGACATTGCGGAGATGCTGGGCAAAAAGACGCTGGCCAAGGGCGTCCGGATGAGCACGGAGGGCGATGCGCTGCGCATCGACTGTGAGATCGTGGCGCAGTTCGGGCAGCCGGTGTTCGTGCTGGCACGGAATGTGCAGGAGCACGTGAAAAGCTGCGTGGAGTCGCTGACGGGTCTCAGCGTGGCACAGGTGAACGTCAACGTGTCCGGCATCGCGCTGCCGCGCGAGGGCAAAAAGTAAGAGGGAAAGACAGGAGCAGCTATGACAAGGACGAATGCGCGGGAGATCGCGTGCCATCTGGTATATGAAATGTATCTCAACGACATCACAGCCGGTGAGGCGCTGACGGCGCTGATGGATGAGGGGTACTATCCGAGTTTGAAGTCGGAGAGCGACGTCTATGAGGAAAAGCCGACGGGCAAGCAGCTGGAATATCTGCAGAACGTCGTGCAGGGCGTGCAGGCGAAGCGCGCGGAGCTGGAAGGATATCTGGAGAAGTATGCCATCGGCTGGAGCGTGGGGCGCATCTCGAAGGTGGCCCGTGCGGTGATGGAGGTCGCGATGTATGAGGTGCTCTACGTCCACGACGTGCCGACCGGCGCGGCCATCAGCGAGGCGGTCGAGCTGACGCGGAAATATGAAAACGAGGACGTGGTCGCGTTTGTAAACGGTGTGCTGGGCGCGTTTGCCCGGGCACAGGGCGCGAATGAGGCCGAATGATGGTCCTCGGGTTTGACACCAGCAACTATACCACTTCGGTGGCGATCTCGGACGGCGTGGGCGGCAAAAACTGCTCACGCCTTTTGGACGTTCGGCCCGGCGAGCTGGGGCTGCGGCAGTCAGACGCGCTGTTTGCGCATGTGAAGCGGCTGCCGGAGCTGGCGCGGGCGCTGTTCGCGGAATATCCGGGCGCGGAGATCTCGGCGATTGGAGCCAGTACGCGGCCAAGGGCTGTGGAGGGTTCGTACATGCCGTGCTTCCTCGCGGGACAGAGCACGGCAGAGACGATGGCGGCGGCGCTCGGGGTGCCGTTCCACGCGGTATCGCACCAGCAGGGACATGTGGCCGCGGCGCTCTGGTCGGCGGGACGGATGGAGCTGATGGATGTGCCGCATCTGGCATGGCATCTGTCCGGCGGGACGACGGAGCTGCTGCTCATCACGCCGGAAGGGAAGAACGTTCACGCCGAAAAGCTTGGCGGGACGAGCGACATCTCTGCCGGACAGCTCATCGACCGAACCGGGAAGCTGCTCGGCTTGCAATTCCCGGCGGGAAAAGCGCTCGACGCGCTGAGCCGCGAGTCGGATGCGAAGGAGGATTTCCGCGTGAAGGTGAACGGGCTGACGTTCTCATTCTCCGGGCTGCAAAATAAGGTGGAAGGCTATCATGCCGCCGGGCATGGCGCGGTGGAGACGGCGCGGTATGCGCTGCGGTCGGTGATCGGGTGCATCCTGCGGACGACCGAGGCGGCGCGGAAGGCATATCCAGGGCTGCCGGTGGTGTTTTCAGGCGGCGTGGCGTCGAACGCGATGCTGCGCGAGGCGTGCGCGGGCACGGACGCCGTGTTTGCGCAGCCGCAGTTTTCCACGGACAACGCGATGGGCGTCGCGATTCTGACGGCGCGGTTGGAGGGACTGGATGGAGCTGCAAATTCTTGAGGTCTCGCAGGTCAACGCCTACATCAAGGGGTTGTTTGACAGGGATGCGCTGCTGGGGCAG
>USDP01000084.1 GCA_900553545.1 uncultured Eubacteriales bacterium
CCGCCCCTACGAAGTCAACCGCGCTCCGGCAATGCACGCAGGGCTTGCAAAGCGGGGGCGCGTCCTGTATGATGGAGAAAACGGCGGAAGGCGGAACACGCAATGCGGCAGCCCGGAAACAAACTCAACACGATCTATATTTCAGAGCGCGTACAGGAGCGTCTGCGCCCCGCGCGATACGCGGCGCTGACGGTGCTGGTGGCGCCGATGGGATATGGGAAGACGACGGCGGTGGAATGGTATCTGCAGTCGCGGGAGCGAGACGCGGCGGCGATCTGTGTGCGCGCAAACGCCTATTCCGACAGCGTACCGCTGTTCTGGGACGGGCTTTGCCGCGCGCTGGAACGGGCGGGCTTCGCGGAGCTGGCCGGATTCCCCTGCCCGGAGGACGCGGCGGGCAGGGGCCTGTTTCTGGAGCTGGCGTGCCGGACGCTGGCGGGGGAGCGGGAGTGCGTGCTCTTCCTCGACGATTTTCACCTGCTGCGCGACCGGCGGGCGGCGGAGCTGCTCTGCGAATTTGCGCGCTGCGCGCCGCCGAATCTCCATGTGATCGCCGCAAGCCGCGACCGGTTTTTGCCTGGGGAAGAGGTCTTTCGGCTCGGCGGGCGGCTCTTACAGCTCGGCAAGGACGATCTGCGGCTGAACCGGACGGAGCTGAATATCTACGCGCGGCGCTGCGGCCTGGATCTGATGGAGGCGCAGACGGAGCGGCTCGAGCAGACATGCGAGGGCTGGTTTTCGGCGGTATACCTCAACCTGCGCGCGCTCCACGAACAGGGCGCGCTGCTGACCGAGGGGACGGATATCTACGAGATGTTCACGGCGGCGCTGCTTGCGCCGCTGGAGGAGGACAAACGGCTGCTGCTGGCGGTGATGAGTCAGGCGGACGAATTCACGGCGGAGATGGCACGGGCCGTGACGGGGCTGGACGGCGCGCGGGCGCTGCTGCGTGAGCTGACGGGTCAAAACGCCTTCATCACCCATCTGCCGGACGGGCGGACATATCGCTTCCACCACATGCTGAAAAGCTGCGCCGGGGCAATGTTCGCCGAACTTACGGAGCGGGAGGCCTATCTCGACCGCTTCGGCGACTGGTTTTTCACGCATGGCGATCCGCTGCGCGCGCTGCGGTTCTATGCCAGGAGCGGAAACGCAGCGGGCTGGCTGCGAACAGTCGCGGAGGATACGGGCGTACAGCTCGCATCGGCGGACCCGGCGGAGGTCTTCGCGTGTCTGGATCGCTGGCCGCGCGAGGCGCTCCGTGCCGACCCGACGGCGCTGCTCGTGCTGATGCGGCGGGCGTTTTCATGGCGGGAGATCCCACGGATGCTGACGCTGCGCGATCTGCTGCTCGAAGCGGCAGACGGCCCGGGCCTGAGCGAGAGCGCACGCGGCGATCTGCGCGGCGAGTGCGACCTGATCATGAGCTTCCTCTGCTATAACGACATTGCAAAAATGAGCGCGCTGCACCGCAGCGCCTGCCGCCAGATGTCGCGGCCTGCCGTCTCGATCCGGCGCTATGGGTCGTTCACGTTCGGGGCTCCGTCGGTGCTGATGATGTTCCATCGGACGCCGGGCCAGATGGCCGAAGAGGTGGCGGTGATGCACGAGTCGATGCCCTACTACTATCAGGTCACGCGGGAGCACGGCGCGGGCGCGGAGCAGATCATGGAGGCCGAGGCGGCCTATTTACAGGGGCGGTTCGCTGAGGCGCAGACGGCGCTGGAGCGGGCGCGTTACCGCGCGGAGGAGCGCGGGCAGGCGTATATCCTGCAATGCTGCGCGATGCTGGCGCTGCGGCTGCATCTGGCTGCGGCGGGCGGCGCGGAGCCGCCGGACGCCGCCGAAGCACGGGCAGCGCTGCTGCCCCGGCGGGACGCGACGCTGCTGCTGACCTTTGACGCGGCGCGGGCTTACTATGCGGCGCTGTGCGGCGCGGAGGAGCAGATCCCGCCAAGTTTCGCGCAGCACACGCTCGCGGATGCGCGGATGCTGGACGTGGCGAAGCCGATGCTGGGCATGGTGGAAACGCAGGTGTGGCTGGCGCAGGGCGCGTGGCGGCGGGCGGTGGCACAGGCAGAGGCACTGCTTGCGCCGTGCCAAACGCTGCACTACGCACTGGTGCGGCTGCACCTGCTGATCCAGCTGGCGGCGGCCTATGCCCGGCTTGACGACCGGGCAGCGGCAGACGCGCATCTCCGGCAGGCGCTGGCCGAGGCGGAGCCGGACGGGCTGGTCATGCCGTTCGCAGAGAATTACCGCGATCTGAAGCCGGTTTTGGACGGCCTCGCGGCGGACAGCGCGTTCCTGCGGGAGATCCGGACGCACGGCGCGGCGATGGAATCGCGCATCTCTGCGCTGCGGCACGGGGGCGGAGAACCGGACGGCGCGCTGACCGCGCGGGAGCGTGAGCTGGCAGAACTCGTTGCGCAGCGGCTGAGCAACCGGGAGATCGCGGAGCGGATGTATCTGTCCGAGGGAACGGTCAAACAGTATGTCAACCGCATCTATGCCAAGCTCGGCATCGAGGGCAGCGGGCGGCAGAGCAAGCGGCAGGCACTCGCGGAGCGGATGGCGGGCAAAGCCCCCGAGGTCTGCTGAGCCGCCCGGAATTTCCTAACCAATGGTTACTAGCAGGGGCGGACCAAAGAGGGATATAATAAAATCAAGAAAACCGTATGCGCAGAAAGGGGCCAGGGTGATGCAGAGGAGGTATATTTCCGCGGTAAAGCCGCTGGAGGGCCACATTCTTCAGGTGGATTTCGTGTCCGGGAGCCGGATGCTGCTCGACCTGAAGCCGTTTCTGACACAGATCCGCTTCCGCCCGCTGACCAGACCAGAGGTCTGGCAGAGCGCGGATACGAACGGCGTGTTCGTCCGCATCGGGCCGGTGGAGCTGTCGCATGACGAGATCTTTGAGCTGGCCGAACGGCCGGGACAGGAGGCGCTGGGATGAGAAGACGGATATGGACGCTGTTGGTGCTGGCGGCGGCGCTGCTGACGCTGGCGGCCTGCGGAAAGGACGCGGCGGAGGAGGCCGCCGGGGGCGATTGGCGCACCTGGCAGCCGGTGCAGGCGCAGGCGCAACTGACGCGCGGCGGGCAGACGCTGGACGCGCTGCTGTGCGTCTATGACGACGGGGCGGCGCTCTATCTCGACGATGCCGTGCAGACAAACGTCGGGACGCTCTCGTTCCCGGCGCAGATGGAGGGCGTGGGAGAACGTTTCCTGTCCGGAGACTTTGCCGATCTGGACAGCGACGGAAACAGCGACGCAGCACTCCGTTTCACGCAGGAGGACGGCAGCGAGATCGTCATGACGTGGCTCTGGGACGCGGAGGCGGAGGGCTATGTCTTCCGGGACGCGGCGGACGCCGGATAAGAAGGAACGGAGATGCAGAACGGGAAGAAAAGCAAGCTTGGAAGCATCCTGCTCGGCATTGGCGCGGTGTGCGTCGTGCTGCGGTTGGTGACAAAGGGTCCCGGATGGACGCTGGGCGCAGTTGTGTTCCTGTTGGTGGGTGCGATCGTGGACGGCGCGTCGCGCAAGCGGTATCAGCGCGAGGTGCGCGGACCGCTGGTGCAGGAGGCCGTCGAGGCGGTGTTTCCGGGGGCAAGCTATACGCCGGATTCCGGCATCGGGTATACGGACGCACGGGAGGCGGCTATCGAGATCGCGGGCGGATATGACCTTGTGACGAGCCGGGATGGCATCGGCGGGACATACAACGGCCTCCCGTTCCAGCTGTCGACGGTCTGGCTCGGTCTGCGGGACTGGTTCCGCGACGAAGAGACCGGCATGGAGCGTGAACAGGAGAAAGAGGTCTTTCACGGGCCGTGGCTCCTGCTGCGGACGGCGCCGCTGGGCGGAACTGTCCGGCTGCGGACGCGCACGGGGCTGGGCAAGGCCGGCCGCCTCGCCGGGCGGAAGACCGGCAATGCGGAATTTGACCAAACGTTTGTGCTCGCAAGCGACAGCGACGAGGAGATGCAGCGCGTGCTGAGCGCGTCGATGTGCGAGCGGCTGCTCGCCGTGCAGCAGTGTATCGGCAAGGGCTGGATCTGCCTGCTCTCCGACGGGCGGGTCAGCGTCGTGGCGGATACGGGCAGCGGCTTGTTCGACGGAACGGGCAGCGGCGCGGAAGCGCTGCGGAAGGAATATACCGGGGCCTTGATGCAGGCCCGGCGCGTGATGGACGCCTTGCAGCTCCCGGGCGCGCAGTAATACATGGGATCGAAACACAGGGGCGGACAGGGTCGTCCGCCCCTACATGAACTCTATGAAAAATTGTATCGCAGCGCAGTTTTACATGGATTTTACAAAACTCCTCTTTTGGATTTGACATTGTGCCTGTATGATGCAGACTAGATGGGTATGAAATGTAAAAGAGGAAAAGAATATGGATATTTTTAATGTACTGAACCTGATCGGCGGACTCTGTCTGTTCCTGTTCGGAATGAACCTGATGGGGCAGGCGCTCGAGCGCCGCGCGGGCGGCAAGCTCCGCTCACTGCTGGGGAAGATGACCGGCCGGAAATTGGCCGGTTTTGCCACGGGCCTCGGGATCACGGCTGTGATTCAGAGTTCCTCGGCCACGACGGTCATGGTCGTCGGTTTTGTCAATTCCGGGCTGCTGACGCTGCGGCAGGCGATCAACGTCATCATGGGCGCCAACGTCGGCACGACGGTCACGGCATGGCTGCTCAGCCTTGGCGGGATCCAGAGCGACGCCGTGTGGGTGCAACTGCTGAAGCCGTCGTCGTTCACGCCAGTTTTGGCCCTGATCGGCATTGTTCTGTACATGTTCTGCAAGAGCGGCAAGAAAAAAGACACCGGCATGATCCTGCTGGGCTTCGCCACGCTGATGTTCGGCATGGAGACGATGACCGGCGCGGTCGCCGGGCTGAAGAATGTGCCGCAGTTCACGCAGCTGTTCCTTGCATTTACAAATCCCGTCCTCGGCGTGCTGGCCGGCGCGGTGCTGACCGGCATCATCCAGTCCAGCTCGGCTTCCGTCGGCATTTTGCAGGCGCTGGCCGTCACCGGGGCCGTCAGCTACGGCGCGGCCATCCCCATCATCATGGGACAGAATATCGGCACGTGCGTCACGGCGCTGCTCTCCTCCGTCGGCACGAATAAAAATGCGAAGCGCGCCGCCCTGGTGCACCTCTCCTTCAACGTGATCGGCACAGTCGCCGGCCTGATCCTGTTCTGCGCGGTGCGCGCGCTGATCGCGCCGCCGATTTTGAACGAGGCCGCCACGATGTATGGCATCGCCATCGCGCACTCCTGCTTTAACATCCTCTGCACGGCGCTGCTGCTGCCCTGCTCCGGACTGCTTGAGAAGCTGGTCAACTGGCTCGTGCCGGGCGCGAAGGTCGTGGAAACGACGACGCAGCTCGACGAGCGCCAACTCCCCACGCCGCCTGTCGCGCTGGAGTGCTGCCACACTGTGGCAGTGGAGATGGCGTGTGACGCGGCGCTGGCCCTGAAGGAGGCCCTGCAATCACTCGACGGCTGCACGCCGGAGCTGGCCTCCGACATCCGCCTGCGTGAGGACACGACCGACCGCGAAGAGGACGCCCTCAGCACCTACATGCTCAAGCTCAGCGCAATGCAGACGCTCGGCGACCGCGAGAGCGAGGAGGTCACGGAGCTGCTGAAGCTTGTGGGCGACTTTGAGCGAATTGCCGACCACGCCGTCAACATTCTCGAATCCGCCGAAGAGCTGGCGGAAAAGAAGCTGGCGTTTTCGGACGCGGCGCGGGGCGAGCTTTCGGTGCTGCGCGATGCAGTGACCGAGGTGCTCGATACGGCGCGCGAAGCGTTCGAGCGCGGCGACGTCCGGCTGGCCATGCAGGTCGAGCCACTCGAGCAGGTCATCGACCAGCTCAAGGAGCGGATGCGCACGAACCACATCATGCGCCTGAAAAACGGCGATTGCAGCATTGAGACGGGCTTCGTCCTGTCTGATATCCTGACGAATCTGGAGCGCGTCTCTGACCACTGCTCCAACATCGCGGGCTGCGTCATCGATCTGCGGCAGCACAACCTCAACCTCCACGCCTCGCTTCAGGCGAGCCGCAGCGGCAGCGAGGAATACCTGCAGAAGTACCACGCCTATGCCTCCAAATATGCGCTTCCTGCCGCGAAGTGAGCTGCGCAGGATCAAAAATACCTGAAATTGGGATCCGAATGCCGCCGGGACATTCCGTTCCGGCGGCGTTTTGCGCATTCCGGGCGGTTTTTTACCAAACTGTGAACAAACATTGCTTCTTTTGTGAATTTTAGCACTCTCCTATTGACAGTGCTAAAAGTCGTGGTATACTGAAGCTGTTCCTGAGGGAGAGAGAAAGTTGAAAGCCTGATGGAGCGAAATGAACACATATATGATGGTAACAAAAGTTGCCGGTCTCCGCAAAGGGGACCGAATGACGAAATGGAGGAATGACTTATGTTGCCTAGCATTTTTGGTGAAGATCTGTTTGATGATTTCTTTGGTGATCCGTTTGAAATGATGGTTCCGCAGAGCCGCAATCCGCTCTATGGCAAGCATGCCAAGAACCTGATGAAGACCGATGTCCGTGAGACCGAGGACAGCTATGAGCTGGACATCGATCTGCCGGGCTTCAAGAAGGAGGACGTCAGCGTTGAGCTGAAAAACGGTTATCTGACCATTCAGGCCGCGAAGAGCCTCGATAAGGATGAGCAGAAGAACGGCAAATATATCCGTCAGGAGCGTTACGCCGGTTCGATGAGCCGGAGC
>USDP01000085.1 GCA_900553545.1 uncultured Eubacteriales bacterium
GTGATCTTGTGCACGGCGTTGTGCGCCTTGGCCGTGCTGTGGAGCAGATGACGGACGACACGGCGTCACATGACGCAACCATCCTATCGACCCACATCGACCGCAAGCGCCGCAGGAAATTGCAGCAAAAGAAAACCGCCCTCGGTCATGCCGAGGACGACCGTGAAGAAATGCGAATGGACACGATGTAGACGTTGGGGGTGGCGAAGAAGAACTGCATGATTCCAATTCCCGCTGGGAATACTTACAACAAAAAAGGAGGTGGACAGCATCAGCACCCAGAGGAAACCGGCGCCGGAGCAGGCAAAGAAAGAGCTTGCTGAACAGCTCTGGCTGAGCTACTACAATCAGGTTCTGTTTGAAGCCGGACTGATTACGGAGGCGGAACGCAACCGCATGAAGAACAAAATCAGCACATTGGCACCGTCCGCCTCCAACGAGGTTGGCAGGAACATCCAGGCGTGATGTTCCTGTCAAAAACTCACGCTTGCTTGTTTCATGCAGGTGTGATATTGTGGATATAACATGATAAAACGAAAAACGAAGGAGCGCACCAAATGGACATACATACGATCAGAATGGAGCTAAGAACAAAGTCCATTTACGATTTGCCGCTGCGCGTGACCTACTATGCGCGTGTGTCGTCTGAAAGTGATGAGCAGCTGAACTCACTGGGCAATCAGGTTTCCTACTACGAGGATCTGATCCGAAGGAATCTCCCGTGGACATTCGTGCCGGGGTACATTGACGAGGGCTTGTCCGGTATCTCTACGAAGAAGCGTGAGAACTTTAACCGCATGATCGAGGATGCCGCTGAAGGTCAATTCGATCTGATTATCACCAAAGAAATCTCCCGCTTTGCCCGAAACACGCTTGATTCCATTCGGTACACGCGCCAGCTGCTAAGCTGCGGCGTGGGCGTATTTTTTCAGAATGACAACATCAACACATTCGATGAGGATGCCGAACTGCGCTTGTCCATCATGTCATCTATCGCGCAGGATGAACTGCGCAAGCTGTCCTCGCGTGTGAAATTCGGTCACCAGCAAGCCATCAAGTCGAGCGTCGTACTCGGCAACAGCCGCATTTTCGGCTACACAAAAGCGGACGGAAAGCTGGTCATTGATGAAACGGAAGCGCCGATGGTGCGGGAACTGTTTGAACTGTACGCAACCGGCGAATACTCCATGAAGCAGCTGGAAACGCTGTTCTGGGAAAAAGGCTATCGCAATCACAACGGCAAGAAAATCGCGCATACCACCATGTCCAACATCATTTCCAATCCCAAATACAAGGGCTACTATGTTGGCAACAAGGTCAAGGTCGTGGATATGTTCACGAAGAAGCAGAAATTCCTCCCGCCGGAGGAATGGGTCATGTTCAAGGACGAAACAGGCGAGATCGTACCGGCGATCGTGTCTGAGGGAATCTGGGATGCAGCAAACGCCGTCCTGAAAAAGCGCAGCGAGGACGTGAAGGCTCGGCAGGGCGTCTGCAACCACGCCAATCTCCTGACTGGAAAGCTGTGGTGTACGGAGTGCGGGCAGCCCTACTACCGCCGCGAATCCGAGGACAAGAGCGGGAGAAAGAACAGTAAATGGCTCTGCTCCGGCAAGATCAAAAACGGCGCGGATTCCTGCAGATCCTTTGCCATCTACGAAAGCGAGATCAAGCCGCTGCTGTTCGAGGTGTTCCGTGACACGGCGGCAGACGCCGATGCGATGGTCGAAGAATACATCCGTATGTATAACGAGCTGACGCAGCACGGCTCGCTCCGGAAAAAGATCGAACAGCAGAATAACATCATCGATCAGGCAAACCGGAAGAAGAACAAGCTCCTGCAGCTTGCCGCAGACGACAGTATTACGAACGCGGATTTCAAGAAGATGACTGCTGACTGCAATCGTGAAATAGAAGAAGCCGAAAAGGAAATCGCAGAACTGGAGCAGACAGCCGCCGAGGGAGACGCCTTCAAGCAAAAGATCGATGAGATCCGCAGAGTCCTGACGAATGCCCAGCGTGATGCGGCGCAGGGAATCATCACGAAGGAGTTCATCGACAAGTATATCAGCAAGATCTTCGTGACACCGAAGGACGACACGACTATGCTGCTTCAGGTCAAGATCTTCACCGGGGAAACGACGGAAAAGTACCTCCGGAAGCTCGAAAGCCGCACGGGTCACATCACCCGCGATTTGACTGAACAAGCAGAAAAGCCAGACGCCGCAAGGGTTTTCGACTCTGACGATTCTATGGGTCACACGTCTAAGAAAATGATCGAAGCCTACGAGCGCAACATGAAGTAACTTTTCCTGCACGAACCCGCTGCAAAATCTCAGATTTTGCAGCGGGTTTGGTCTGCACTTGCCAAACGCCCCGAATTTCGGTATACTGGCGTGGAACAAACACAGACACGGAAAGCGAGGGGATAAGATGGAACAAAATGAAATTTTGATCCTGCACGGCACAGACTATGCCGCCATGGCAAATCAGCTGCTGCGGGCGGCGGACGTGGCGGCACGGATCGGCGACCGGCGCCGCGTCGTTGCGCTCAAGCCAAATCTTGTGGTGGACGCACCCGCGTCTGGCGGTGCGACCACGCATCCGGAGCTTGTGGCCGGCACAATTGAATATCTGCATGAAAACGGATTCCAAAACCTTCGCGTGATGGAAAGCTCCTGGGTCGGCTGCTGGACGGCAGAGGCGTGCGAGGCCAATGGGCCGCGCGCCGTCTGCGGCCGGTACGGGGGTTCCGTTCGTCGATTTGCAGCGGGACACGAGCCGTACCTATGATGCGAAGGGGATGCAGCTCCGTATCTGCGACGCGGCGATGGATGGCGCGTTCCTCATCAACATGCCGGTGCTCAAGGGCCACTGCCAGACCCATGTGACCTGCGCGCTGAAAAATGCCAAGAGCGTGATCCCAAACGCGGAAAAGCGCCGCTTCCATACGCTGGGCCTGCACAAGCCGATCGCACACCTGAATACCGTCGTGCGCTGGGGGTTCATTCTGGTGGACAACATCTGCGGCGACCTCGATTTCGAAGAGGGCGGCAACCCGGTCACGATGAATCGCATCCTCGGCTGCCTCGATCCGGTGCTCTGTGACAGTTTTGTCTGCCAGACCATGGGCTATGAGATCCGCGAGGTTCCGTACATCGGTCTGGCCGAACGCCTCGGTGTCGGCAGCAGCGACCTCTCCAAAGCGAAGATCATCGCCCTGAATGACGGCGTCGCCGCCGGGCAGAAGTCTACGCGGCGGATTGCCGCGCTGGAAGCCTATGCTGCGCCGGACGCGGCATGCAGCGCCTGCTACGGTTCTTTGATCTATGCGCTGAACTGGCTGGAGAGCGAATCTGGCCGTCTGAACCTGCCGGATAAAATCTGCATTGGGCAGGGATACCGCGGAAAAACCGGGATGCTTGGTGTTGGAAACTGCACTTGCGAGTTCACCCATTCGGTCGGCGGCTGCCCGCCCACGGCCGGCGCAATCTGCGAATTCCTCTCCGCCCAGATGAAATAAAAACTGCTCGCCGCAATTGCGGCGGGCAGTCGATTATTATGGGATACGTTACATCCGCTCCGGGGCGGAGAAGCCGAGCAGATCGATGCACGCCTCCAGCACGCCGCGCGTCAGCTCCATCAGCGCGACATAGCTGGCCTGTTTGGCCGCGTCCGGCTCGGAGATGATCTTCACGTCGTGATAGAACTTGTTGGCCGCGCCCGCCAGCTCGTAGATATACGCGCAGATGGCGTTCGGGGCCGAATCGCGGTACGCGCCGCGCAGCGCATCCTGCATCCGCGAGAGCACCAGCATCAGCGCCTTCTGCTCTGCGCTGTCCGGCGGGAGGAGTTTCGCCGCCGAGACGTCGCCCTGATACTTTGCGAGGATGGACTTGATGCGGACGATCGTGTAAAGAATGTACGGGCCGGTGTTGCCCTCAAACGACGAGAAGCGGTCGAGGTCGAATACATAGTCCTTGGTCGCGAGGTTCGAGAGATCGCCGTATTTGAGCGCCGCCATGGCGATCAGCTTCGCGGTCTGCGGCAGATCCTCGTCGGAGACGGTCTGGTTTTCCCGGATCTTCTGCGTGACATATTCCGTCACTTCGCGGATGAGCGTTTCGAGGCGCATCACGCCGCCGGCGCGGGTCTTGAACGGCTTGCCGTCCTTGCCGTTCATTGTGCCGAAGCCGATGTGCTGCAATTCCGCCGTCTCGGGGACGAGGCCCGCCTTGCGCGCCACACGGAAGACCTGCTCAAAGTGGAGGCTCTGCCGCTTGTCGACGACGTAGAGGATCTTGCCGGGATGGAAATCCTGCTCGCGCTGCAAAATCGTCGCGAGGTCGGTCGTGGCGTAGAGCGTCGCGCCGTCGGACTTCAGCAGGATGCAGGGCGGGATCTCCTTCGTGTCGGATTCCTCCTGCACGGGCACGACGAGCGCGCCTTCGGACTCAACGGTCAGGCCCTTGCCCCTGACGATGTCCAGCATCTGCGGGATATACTTCTGCGCGTCGGACTCGCCGAGCCAGACGTCGAAGCTGACGTTCAGGTTTTCGTAGTTGCGCTTCAGATCCGCCACAGAGACGCGCATGATGTGCTCCCACATCGCGCGGTAGCCCCGGTCTCCGGACTGGAGCAGATAGGTCGCGTGGTGCGCGCGCGCGGCGAATGCCTCGTCCGCCTTGCTCTTTGCGCTGGCCGCGGGATAGATCTCTTCCAGCTCCGAGATCGTGAATGGCGCTTCCTTCGGATATTCACCGGTGAAGTCCGGGTCGAAGTAGGGGAGCTCCGGATGACGGTCGCGCACCTCTTCGATGATGAGGCCCATCTGCAAGCCCCAGTCGCCGAGGTGGATGTCGCCGATGACGCGGTTGCCGAAGTAGCGGTAGATGCGCTTGACGGACTCGCCGATGATGGCGCTGCGCAGATGGCCGATGTGGAGCGGCTTGGCCACGTTCGGGCCGCCGTAGTCGAGGACGATGGTGCGCGCGTTTGCGTCCGGCTCCACGCCGAAGCGGTCGCTCGTCTGCATCTGGCGTAGGAACTGCGCCAGATACTCGCCCGAGAGCTTCAGGTTCAGAAAGCCGGGGTTCACGGCCTCGACCGATTCAAACATCTGGAAGTCCGCCAGCTTTTCGCAGACCGCAGATGCGATCTGGATGGGCGCTTTGTGATAGGTTTTGGCAGCGGGCATCGCGCCGTTGCACTGAAATTCGCACAGGTCGGGCCGGTTGGAGAGCGTCGCCTTACCAAAGCTCCGGTCAAAACCGGCAGCCTCGAACGCATCCGCGACCTGCTGGGAGATCAGATCTACAAGAATTTGCATCGTAATTCACCTTTTCTGCTCATAATCGAGAGCATTATAGCAGAAAACCGGACGAACTTCAAGAGAAAAACAGCCGTGTGAACAGCGCGGCACAGAAAAAGCCGACGACATCCGCGCAGAGCGCCGCCGGGATGGCGTAGCGCGTCCGCTTGATACCCGCTGCGCCGAAATAGACGCTGATCGTGTAGAACGTCGTCTCCGAGCTGCCGAGCATGACCGCCGCCGTCCGCCCAATCAGCGAGTCGACGCCGTGTTCCCACATCAGGTCGGCCCCGACGGCGAGTGCGGCGCTGCCGCTGATGGGGCGGATGAGCATGAGGGGTGCAAGCTCCGGCGGGATGCCGAGCCGGGTGAACAGTGGGCGGAGCCACGCGGACAGCAGCTCGAAAAAGCCGCTCTCGCGCAGCATCGTCACCAGCGCGAGCAGGACGATCAGCGTCGGGGCGAGCGTCGCCAGCAGGCGAAGCCCACCCTGCGCGCCGCGCAGCAGCGCTGCATAGGTCTCCTGCCGCCGTGCCATGGCCGTGACTGCCGCTGCCAGAAACAGCAGCGGGATGAGCAGCTCCGTCATAGAAATCGCCGCAGCACTTTTGCGGCAAAAATCCCCGCACCGACCGAGCAGACCGACGCCAGCCAGACCGGGACTAAAATCTCAAACGGCTTGGCCGCACCGAGACCGGCCCGCACGGAGGCCACCGTCGTGGGCAGAAGCTGCATCGACGCCGTGTTCATCACGATGAGCATGCACATCTCGTCGCTGGCCGCGTCCCCGCCGGAGCGTGCTTTCATCCGCTGCACGGCCTGTACGCCGAGCGGCGTCGCCGCGTTGCCGAGTCCGAGCAGATTCGCGCTGAGGTTGCCGCAGAGCGCCCCGGCGCAGATCTCGTCGTCCATGGCACGTGGAAAAAGCCGCCGCAGGAGCGGCCTCAGCCCGCGCGCGAGCAGACGGCTCCATCCATTGACTTCCAGCAGCGCGGCAAAGCCTGACCACAGGCAGAGCGGCCCGGCCAGTGTCAGCGCGAGGCGCGCGCCTTCCTCCGCACCGCGCAGCAGCGCCGCCCCGGCAAACCGCCCGGTCAGCAGGGAGGAAATGAGCGACAGTACAAAAAACAGGACGGTTAGAAAATCCATTTTCAGAAAACCTCCAAAATTTGTTCTGCTGTTCAAAATTTAGACATATATGGATGATATAGTAACTATCGACATGATAAACCTTTTTTCGCCGCAGAACGACGAAGAAAAGCAATGGAGGAAATTTTTTATGAAATCCACAGGAATCGTAAGAAAAGTTGACGAGCTTGGCCGGATCGTGCTGCCGATCGAGCTGCGCAGAACCATGGATATCGCGGAGAAGGACGCGATTGAAATTTATGTGGACGGTTCGTCGATCATTCTGAAAAAGTACGAGCCGACCTGCGTGTTCTGCGGCGATGCCA
>USDP01000086.1 GCA_900553545.1 uncultured Eubacteriales bacterium
GCGCGCGTGGCCGAGCCATTGGGGTCAAAATTCCCGCCGTTTTTGCCGGTGAAGACGCCCGCGGCGTACATTCTCTGCACCGCCTCGCGGAACTCCGCATCCACGGCGTTCAGATCCGGGATGGTCTGGTCGTTGATCGCAGGCAGATCCTCTGCGCGCAGCACATTCGCAAACAGGCCCGCCAGCTCCTGCCGGGTGATGGTCTTCGCCGTGACGGCACTTCCGTCCGGGCACGTGGAGGGCAGGAGCTTCGCTTCCGTGGCATAGGCGACATACGGCTCGTACCACGCGCCGCCGGTCTCGGCGATCTCGCCGTCGTTGCAGGCGGCGTGGATGCGCGCGGCAATGGCAACGGCCTGTGCCCAGGAGACGGTCTGCTTCGGGGAGAAGCTCGTCTTCCCCGTGCCGTTCATGATCCCGCGGCGGGAAACGGCCTGCACGCCGGCTGCATACCAGCTGCCGGACGGAACATCGGAAAACGCGCCGGGCTGCGCGTTCTGCGGATTTTGAAAGGCGGAAAGTCCTTCCGCAGCCAGCGCGGGCACGGACAGCGCAAGGCAGAGCAGCAGCGCCAGAAGGGCAAGGAATTTTCTGTGCATCATGGTTCCTCCTTAATCGGATATATCTGCATTATACGCCAAACTCTGTAAATTGTAAATGATTTCCGCCCATTTTGACCTCCGTATCGGCAAAAAAGGCGTCATCTTCGATGACGCCTTTTTGCGAATTTCTTCAGTTCTTGTATTTCAGGGCGCGGATGGCATTGAGCACGGCGAGCACCATCACGCCGACGTCGGCGAAGATGGCGGCCCACATGTTCGCAATGCCGAACGCCACGAGCGCGAGGCAGCCGAACTTGACGATCAGCGAAAATACGATGTTCTGCTTCACGATGCCGATGCACTTGCGCGAGATCTTGATGGCCTTTGCGATCTGGAGCGGGTCGTCGTCCATGAGCACAACATCTGCGGCCTCGATGGCGGCGTCGCTGCCCATGGCGCCCATCGCGATGCCGATGTCGGCGCGCGTCAGGACTGGCGCATCGTTGATGCCGTCGCCGACGAAGGCCAGCTGCTCGTTTTTGCCCTTGGCGGCCAGCAGCTTTTCCACCTGTGCGACCTTATCCGCCGGGAGCAGCTCGCTGCGGACTTCATCCACGCCAAGCTCCGCCGCGACACTCTCGGCCACGCGCTTCGCGTCGCCGGTGAGCATGACGGTCTTTGCCACGCCGGCCTTTTTCAGCTGCGCGATGGCCTCCTTGGAGTGCGGCTTCACGACGTCGGAGATGACGATGTGGCCCGCGTACTGGCCGTCGACGGCCATGTGGATGATCGTGCCGACGCAGTGGCAGTCGTGATACTCGACGCCGAGCTTCTTCATCAGCTTGCTGTTGCCCGCGGCGACGGCGTGCCCGTCGACCGTGGCGGTGATGCCGTGGCCGCTGATCTCCTCAATATTGGTGACGCGGCTGCGGTCAATTTCCTTTCCATACGCTTTTTGCAGACTCTTGCTGATCGGGTGCGACGAGGCGCATTCGGCCAGCGCCGCATATTCCAGCAGCTGCTCTTCGGCCAGCGGGCTGTGATGCACGGCTGTGACCTCGAAGACGCCCTGCGTCAACGTGCCGGTCTTGTCGAAGACGACGACCTTCGCCCCGGAGAGAGCCTCGAGATAGTTGGAACCCTTGATCAGGATGCCCTCCTTACTGGCCCCGCCGATGCCCGCGAAGAAGCTCAGCGGGATGCTGATGACGAGGGCGCACGGGCAGCTGACGACGAGGAAGGAAAGGGCACGGTAGATCCACTCCGTCCAGTCCGCATCCAGACCCGCGATCATGCGCCCGACCGGCGCGAGGATGGCCAGCGCCAGCGCTGCGATGCAGACGGCGGGCGTATAAATTTTCGCGAAGCGCGAGATGAACGCCTCGGAGCGGGATTTGCGCGAGCTGGCGTTCTCGACGAGATCGAGGATCTTCGAGACCGTGGACTCGCCGAACGCCTTCGTCGTGCGGATCTTCAGCACGCCGGACATGTCGATGCAGCCGCTGATGATCTCGTCGCCCGCGCGGACGTCGCGCGGCATGCTCTCGCCGGTCAGAGCGCTGGTGTTGAGGCTGGCGCTGCCCTCGACGATCACGCCGTCGAGCGGGACCTTTTCGCCCGGCTGAACGACGATGATGCTCCCGACCTCGACCTCGTCCGGGTCGACCTGCGTGAGCTGACCGTCCTGCTCGATGTTGGCGTAGTCCGGACGAATGTCCATCAGGGCGGAGATGTTCCGGCGGGATTTGCCGACGGCGTAGCTCTGGAACAGCTCGCCGATCTGGTAGAACAGCATGACCGCGATGCCCTCGACATAGTCGCCGCTCTTCGTCCAGATGGCCAGGCCGAACGCACCGAGCGTTGCCAGCGCCATCAGGAAGTTTTCATCAAACGCGCGGCCGTTGAGGATGCCTTTTCCGGCTTTTTTCAGGATGTCGTAGCCGATGACGAGATACGCCGCCAGATAGGCGATCAGCTGCGGAATGCCGGTGATGGGGATGAATTTCAGCGCAATCAGCATCACTGCCGTAATGAGGATGCGGATCAGCATCTTTTTCTGTTTCTTTGTCATGGAAGGGGCCTCCCTTTATAAATTGGGAAAATCAATGCAAAACAAAAGGCAGTTCCGTATGAGATCAGTGCATCGCACGCGCAGCCGGCTTTTTCGTCAGGCAAATAAAAGCCACAGGGAATCCTGCCGGATTCCCGAGGATTTTTCTGCAGCATGGCGGAAAAGATGGGCACGTGCGGTGTGCTGAGATCAGACGGTGCTGCCGCAAAAATCACAATTCGATCTCACAGTCGGGCTCGACCTTTTTGCAGGCTTTGAGCACGGCTTTCATCGTCTTCTTCTCGTCCGCGCCCTCGGCGAATTCGACGATCATCTTCTGCGTCATGAAGTTGACGGTCGCGGAGGCGACGCCCTCGGTCTTGTTCGTGGCTTCTTCCATCAGGTTCGCGCAGTTCGCGCAGTCGACTTCGATCTGATATGTCTTTTTCATGGCGTTGACCTCCAGTTGAAATTTGAATTAAACGCTTGCTTAATCTTTACATCCGCAGTATACTGTCCTCAAACGGGAAAATCAAGCCTTTGAAGCCCCGTGCTTCCGAAAAGGCGAATGGAATTTCCAAAACGGATAAAGGAGGCTGACCAGATGGCAGGATTCGCGCTGCCGCACGACCACGGCGAGGGCGGCCACATCGAAGATCTGCACCGCGAGCTCATGAACGTGGCCCATTTTGCTGCGGCTTCGGAGATCTTCAAACAGCTCAGCGACCCGACGCGCGTGCGCATCTTCTGGCTGCTGAGCCACCGGGAAGAGTGCGTCATCAATCTGGCGGCCCTGCTCGAGATGTCGAGCCCCGCCGTCTCGCACCATCTCCGCTCCCTGACGGAGGGCGGTCTGCTCGTCAGCCGCCGCGATGGCAAGGAGGTCTATTATAAGGCCGCTGACACCGCCCAGATCCGGATGCTGCACGAGATCGTGGAACAGGTGATGGAGATCACCTGTCCGGAGCGGGCCGTCGATTTCCAGGCTTCCCAGGAGGCCATCATCCGCCACGTCCACGACGAGCTGACCGCCAATCTCTCCGAGCGCGTGACGATCGAGGAGCTTTCGCACAAATATCTCATGAATACCACCACGCTCAAGCGCGTCTTCAAGCAGGTCTACGGCGAGACCATCGCCGCGCACATCAAAAAGCACCGCATGGAGGAGGCCGCCCGCCTCCTGACGGCCACGCAGGACGATGTCGCGGCCATCGCGCGCGCCGTCGGCTATGAGAGCCAGAGCCGCTTCACCGCGGCCTTCAAGGAGACCTACGGCGAACTGCCATCGGAATATCGCCGCCGAAAGGACTGACGCGCCGCGCCGTGCGGCCGCTTTTGCGCAATGCCGTACTGTATACGGCAGCATTTTGTGTCATTTTTCTGCCGAATTATGCCGAACGCTTGCATTTTTTCTCGAAATCCGTTATGATAATGATGCTGGCGGCTTTTTCCAGCGGAAAACTTCGCATTTCTGGGAAGGCTATACGCCGAGGGAGGGGTTATTTTGGACGATTTATCTATGTTTGACGACGGCCTGTTCGATCTGTTTTCGGAGCCGGTGCTCCTGCTCCGGGACGGACGGATCGCCGCATGCAGCGCGGGTGCGCGCGCCATGGGGCTGGCCGTTGGCGCCGATGCGCCGACACTGCCGGATATCCCCTCCGGCGGCGCTTCGCTGGAGCTGACACTGGCGGGCCGCCCCCGGACGGTCACGGCACGCCCGCTCGAGGACGGGATGCTCCTGCTCGTGCAGCCGGAGCAGACAGAGCTGCTCTCCGCGCAGACGCTTCTGGCTGTCTCCCACGCGCTGCAAACCCCGCTGGAAGAGCTGTTTTCCGCCGGGGAAACGCTCGTTCCGGTGTTGGAGGAGCTGGAGGATTCCAAGCTCCAACATTCGACCGCCGTCTGCCAGCGGGCGCTTTACCGGCTGCTCCGCCTGTGCGGCCATCTGCGCGACTTCGGCGGCGGACTGAGCGGCGAACTGACGCTCCGGCGCGAGAAGACCGAGCTTTGCGGCTATTTCGACAGCCTCTGCGAGCAGCTGGAATCCCTTTGCGCCGAGCTTGGCGTCTCGCTGCGGGAAAAGCTCCCCGCGCGGCAGTTTTACGGCTGGATCGACCGAAAGCGTCTGGGTTCGGCCATCTGCGAGCTGCTCTCCAATGCACTGAAATACACGCCGTGCGGCGGCTCGATCCTGCTGGAGCTGACGCGGCACGAACAGAACGCCGTGATCACCATTGCCGACAGCGGCGAAGGCATGGACGGCGAGACGCTGGCCGAGGCGTTTTCGAAATTCGGCCGCTTTGCCCCGCTGGACGACGGGCGGCGCGGCGCGGGCTTCGGCCTGCCGCTCGTGCAGCAGATCATCCAGCTCCACGGCGGCACACTGCTCTTGCAGGGGCGCGCAGAGGGCGCGGCAGTCAGTATTCTGCTCCCTCTTTCCGCACCCGGCAAAGAACAGCTCAGTCTGCACAGCCCCGTCCTTGTGCCGGAGGATGGCGCGCCGAACGCCGCGTTGATCGCGCTGGCCGATGTGCTCCCGCCGGAGGTTTACGACACCCGCAACCTCTGACCGTGATTTTCAAGGAATATCAAACGTCCCCCTCGGATGAGGGGGACGTTTTTGCTATGCAAAAGCAAAACGGGAAATGTGCCTTCTCGCGATGCGCCTTGTAGGGGCCGATGAGGGCATCGACCCCTAGTATCGAAACAGCGGACTGTTACAGGCAGAACAGCTTCCGTGCGTTATCCCATGTGGCCTGCGCCACGGTCGCTGCCGGGAGGCCGCGCAGTTCCGCGATCTTCTGCGCCACCAGCGGCACATAGCTCGGGTCGTTCCGCCGCCCTCGATACGGCTCCGGAGCCATATAGGGACAGTCTGTTTCAATCAGGATGCGGTTCAGCGGGATGCTCTTCGCCGTCTCCACAGCCTTGCGCGCGTTTTTGAACGTGACCACGCCGGTGAAGCCGATATACCAGCCGCGGCGCACCAGTTCGTTCGCCAGCTCCGGCGAGCCGGAGAAGCAGTGGAACACGCCCTTCACCGACGGGTATTCGTCGATGATCGTCAGCGCATCGCCATGCGCCTCGCGCTCGTGGATGACGACCGGCAGCTCCAGCTCCTCCGCCAGCGCCATTTGCAGCCGAAAGGCGTGCTGCTGCACGTCGCGCGGGATGTCCTCATAATGGTAATCGAGTCCGATCTCGCCAATGGCCTTCACGCGCGGGTGCCGTGCGAGCTTCCGATACATCAAAATACGCGCCTCGTCCACCTGATCCGCGTCGTCCGGATGGCTGCCCACGGCGGCCCAGATCCAGTCGTACCGCTCCGCCAGCCGGATGGAACGTTCGCTCGACGGCAGGTCGCAGCCAATGTTCATCATGCCGCGCACCTGATTCTGCGCCATGCGGGCCAGAATCTCTTCAAAATCCTCTGCAAAGCACGCCTCGTCGAGGTGTGCGTGGGAATCAAAATACATGGGTCCTCTCCTACTATTGTTCCTGTTGTCCGAGCCAGATGAGCAGCACCGCGATATCCGCCGGGGACACGCCGGAGATGCGGCTCGCCTGCCCGATGGAGAGCGGACGGATCTCCGCCAGCTTCTGCCGTGCCTCCACGCGCAGCCCGCCGATGGCGGCATAGTCCGCATCCGGCGGCAGGAGGCGGTTCTCTTCCCGCTGGAAGTCCTCCACCTGCTTCTGCTGCCGCGCGATGTAGCCGGCATACTTCATCTGAATTTCCACGGCCTCGCGCACCGCCTTCGGCAGCGCCGGGCGCTCCGGGTCAAACGGAGCCAGATCGTCATACGCGATCTGCGGCCGCCGCACCAGGTCGGCCAGACGGGCCGAACCCTTCACCGCCGCCGTTCCCTTTTCCGTCAGCATCGCGTTCAGCGCCGCCGACTCCGGGATGCCGCTCGACTCGAGCCGGCGGATCTCCTGCGCCACGGCGCGGTATTTTTCCTGCACCGCCGCATACTGCGCATCGCTGACAAGGCCGATCCTGTGCCCGATGGCGGACAGGCGCTCATCGGCGTTGTCCTGCCGGTGCAGCAGGCGGTATTCCGAGCGGCTCGTCATGATGCGATACGGCTCGTT
>USDP01000087.1 GCA_900553545.1 uncultured Eubacteriales bacterium
TTCGGCATTTACAACAAGGACAGCGGCCACATTTATCTCGAGGGCCGCGAGGTCAACTTCAACAGCAGCAAGGAGGCGCTGATGAACGGCGTCGCCATGGTGCATCAGGAACTCAATCAGGCGCTCAAACGGACGGTCATGGACAACCTCTGGCTCGGGCGGTATCCGAAGATCGCGGGCTTTATCGTCGACGAGGCGAAGATGCTCCGCGATACAAAAGCGATTTTTGAAGAGCTTGGCATCGACGTCGACCCGAAGCGGATCATGAGCACGATGCCCGTTTCCCAGAGACAGATGGTGGAGATCGCCAAGGCTGTCTCGTATCACTCGAAAGTCATTGTATTTGATGAGCCTACGTCCTCGCTGACCGAGGAAGAGGTCGAGCATCTGTTCAAGATCATCAACATGCTGCGCGACCGCGGCATGGGTATCATCTACATTTCTCATAAAATGGCGGAGATCAAGCGGATCTCCGACGAGATCACCGTCATGCGCGACGGCCAGCACGTGGCGACAAAGCCCGCAAGCGAGCTGGAAATGAGCGACATCATCCGGCTGATGGTCGGCCGGGAGCTTGGCAACCAGTTCCCACCGAAGACGAACAAGCCCGGCGATGTCTTCCTTGAGGTCGAGCATCTGACGGGCCAGTACAACAACCTCCGCGACGTCTCCTTTACGGCGCGGCGCGGCGAGATCGTCGGTCTCGCGGGACTGGACGGCAGCGGCCGTACCGAGACGCTGGAGACGATGTTCGGCGTGGCGACGCGTAAGGACGGCGTCATCAAGCTGGACGGCAAGGTCTGCAAAAACCAGACGCCGCGGCAGTCGATCAAGAACCACTTCGCGCTGCTCACCGAAGAGCGCCGCGCGACCGGCATTTTCGGCATCCTGAACATCCGCGAAAACACCGTCATCTCCAGCCTTGGCAAGCACAAGAAGCTCGGCTTCGTGCTGAGCGACAAGTCGATGAAGAAGGACACGCAGTGGTCCATCGACGCGATGCACACCAAGACCCCCTCGCAGGAGACCAAGATCCGCAGCCTGTCCGGCGGCAACCAGCAGAAGGTCATCATCGGCCGCTGGCTGCTGACCGATCCGGACGTGCTGCTGCTCGACGAGCCAACGCGCGGCATCGACGTCGGCGCGAAGTATGAGATCTACCAGCTGATCCTCGATCTGGCCAACAAGGGCAAGACCGTTTTGATGGTTTCGTCTGAAATGCCCGAGCTGCTCGGCGTGTGCGACCGGATTCTCGTCATGTCCGGCGGACGGCTCGCCGGCGAGGTGGATGCAAAAACAACGACGCAGGAAGACATCATGCGTCTGGCGGCAAAGTATGTTTAAGGAGGCAGCGGTATGGCAAAGACCAATCAGCTTCAACGGAAAAGAGAAGAATATCAGAAACTTGACAAGCGCGATCGCCGACGCTATTGGACGGACGGCATCCTGAACAATGCGCTCTACATCCTCATGTTCATCTTCATCGTCTACACGGCGATCAAGAACAAGAACTTCCTGTCCGCGGGCTCCATCGCGAACATCATCTCCCTCGTGGCCGCGTCGCTGCCGATGGCGCTCGGCATCGCGGGCTGTATCGTCCTGACCGGTACCGACCTGTCGGGCGGCCGTGTCGTCGGTCTGACGGCGGCTGTCGCGGGCGCGCTGCTGCAGGACCGGACGATCTCCCGCAAGCTGTTCAGCAGCCTGCCCGAGATCACCACGGGCTGGATCATTCTGACGGTGCTGGCCGTCGTGGTGATCGGCGCGATCATCGGCCTCGTCAACGGCTTCTTCGTGGCAAAATTCAGCCTGCATCCCTTCATCGTCACGCTGGCGACGCAGCTGATCACCTACGGCCTGATCCTCATCTTCTTCATGCTCAACGGCAACAACGGCCAGCCTGTTTCCGGCCTGTCGCAGGAGTATAAAAACGTCGTCTCCGCGCCGCTGTTCCAGTTTACGACCAGTAAGGGCGCGACGATCTCCATCCCGATGTACGTGCTCTACGCGGTGCTCTTTGTGATCCTGATGTGGTTCATCTGGAACAAGACTGCGTTCGGCAAGAACATGTTCGCTGTCGGCTCCAACGCGGACGCGGCGAAGGTCTCCGGCGTCAACGTCTTCTGGACGACCGTCATGGTTCATACCCTCGCGGGTGCGATGTACGGCGTGACCGGCTTCATCGAGGGCGCGCGCATCAGCTCCATCACGCAGGGCGCGGGACTCAACTATGAGTGCGACGCGATTGCGGCGTGCGTCATCGGCGGCGTTTCGTTCGTTGGCGGCACCGGTAAGGTCAGCGGCATCGTGCTCGGCGTGTTCGTGCTGCGTATCATCTTCGTGGCGCTGTCCATGCTCGGCATTGACCCGTCCATGCAGTACATCATCAAGGGCGGCATCATCCTTGCGGCTTGCTCGCTGGATATGCGGAAGTATCTTGCCAAGAAATAAGTATCCACCCTTTAGCGGCAGATGGAAGCCATCTGCCGCTATTTTGGAGAAAAGAGGTTCCATTTTATGAAAACGATTCTGGTATTGGGCGGTGCCGGCTACATCGGCAGCCACACCGTATATGAACTCATTGACAATGGTTACGACGTTGTCGTGGCGGACAATCTGGAAACCGGCTTCCGCAAGGCGGTGCATCCCAAGGCGCGGTTCTATCAGGGCGACATCCGCAATAAAGAGTTCTGCGATCACGTGTTCTCGTCTGAGAAAATTGACGCGGTCATCCACTTTGCCGCGAACTCCCAGGTCGGCGAGAGCATGGTGAACCCGCTGAAGTACTATGACAACAACCTCGGCGGCACGCGGACGATGCTCCAGAGCATGATTGAACATGGTGTCAAGTACATCGTCTTTTCCTCCACCGCCGCGACCTACGGCGAACCCGAACGTGTGCCGATCCTCGAGACCGACCCCACGCACCCGACGAACTGCTATGGCGAGACGAAGCTCTCGATGGAGCGGATGTTCTACTGGGCTTCCGTTGCGCACGGCATCCGCTTTGTCGCCCTGCGGTACTTTAACGCCTGCGGCGCGCACATGAGCGGCAAGATCGGCGAGGCGCACAATCCCGAAACGCACCTCATCCCCATCGTTCTGCAAGTCCCGAACGGGCAGCGCGACCATGTGTCCATCTTTGGCGACGACTACCCCACGCGCGACGGCACCTGCGTCCGCGACTATATCCACGTCACTGACCTTGCCTCCGCGCACATCTTAGCTGCCGAATACCTGATGAACGGTGGCGAAAATAACGTCTTCAACCTCGGCAATGGCGTCGGCTTTACGGTCAAGGAGATCATCGACACGGCGGAGAAGGTCGTCGGTAAGCCCATCCAGTGCGAGATGGCGGCGCGCCGCGCCGGCGACCCGGCGCAGCTAGTGGCATCGAGCGAAAAGGCGAAAACGGTGCTCGACTGGAAGCCGAAGTATGACGATATTGAAACGATCATCGGTTACGCGTGGAACTGGCACAGGGAGCATCCGCATGGCTATGAAGATTGAGACGGTCTGGGCGGCGCTCGATTCGCTGCTCGACTATGCAAAAGACTGTGAACTCCTGCATCCACTGGACGAGACGTTCGCGCGGAACAGCCTGCTTGCAGAACTGAAACTGGAAAGCTATGAAAAGCAGACAGAACGCCATAGTTTTCCGGAATGTCTGAACCTTTTGCGCGACTACACAGTGGAGAACAGCTTCATCAACGACACCATTGCTGAACGCGATCTGTTTGACACAAAAATTATGGGCTGCCTGACGCCGCGGCCGTCGGAGGTCGTGCGGAAGTTCTGGTCGCTCTACGCAGAGTCCCCGAAAGCGGCGACGGATTATTTCTATAAGCTCAGTCAGGACTGCAACTACATCCGCCGCGACCGCATTGCAAAGGACGAGCACTGGGTTTCCGACACGAAGTACGGCGAGTTGGAAATTTCCATCAACCTCTCCAAGCCCGAAAAAGACCCGCGCGATATCGCGGCGGCGAAGCTGAAAAAGGCGTCTGGATACCCGAAGTGCCTGCTCTGCGTCGAAAACGTCGGTTATGCGGGCACGATCTCGCACCCGGCGCGGCAGAATTTGCGCGTGATGCCCGTGACCGTGAACGGTCAGCCGTGGGGGTTTCAGTATTCGCCCTACGTCTATTACAATGAACACGCGATCGTGATGAACACCGAGCACACGCCGATGGTCATCGACCGCTCGGCGTTCGACAAGCTGTTCAGCTTTGTCGAGCAGTTCCCGCACTACTTCCTCGGCAGCAATGCCGACTTGCCCATCGTAGGCGGCAGCATTCTCGCGCACGAGCATTTTCAGGGCGGACACCATACGTTCCCGATGGAGAAGGCAGAAAAGGAATTCGGCTTTGACGTTCCGGGTTTTGAGGATGTGGACTGCTGCGTCGTGAAATATCCGATGACGGTGCTGCGCCTGAACTCGGAAAACAAAAACCAGCTCTGCGAGCTGGCGGGCAAAATTCTCTCCAAGTGGCGCGGCTATTCTGACCCCGACGCGATGATCTTTGCGGAAACCGACGGTGAGCCGCACAACACGATCACGCCGATTGCCAGAATGAGAAATGGCAAGTATGAATTGGATTTGGTCTTGCGAAACAACCTGACCACGAAAGAGCATCCGATGGGCCTCTATCATCCGCATGAGGGGCTGCACCACATCAAGAAGGAGAACATCGGTCTGATCGAGGTCATGGGTCTGGCAATCCTGCCGGGACGGCTGAAAAAAGAGATGGCAGACCTCAAAACTGCGCTTTTGAACGGTGAAAACCTACGCGAAAATGAAGAACTCGCCAAGCACGCGGATTGGGCGGAAGAATTCATGAGCAGACATCCGGAGTTTAACGCCAACAACGCCGAGGACATCATCAAGGATGAGATCGGACAGGTATTTGCCAAAGTCCTTGAGTGCGCGGGCGTCTACAAATGCACAGAGGAAGGAAGAAATCACCTCAAAAAGTTCCTGACGGAGGTTCAGAATGGATAAGGTTTATCATTTTTCCGCGCCGGGGCGCACGGAGATCGGCGGCAACCACACCGACCATCAGCACGGCTGCGTGATCGCGGCGGCGGTCGATATGGAGACGATGGCGGAGGTGACGCTAAACGGCACGAATGTTATCCGCGTCGATTCTGAGGGATATAGGCCGGTTGAGATTGACCTTGGCGACCTGAACGCAAAGGAATCTGAAAGGAATACGACTGCGGCGCTGATTCGCGGCGTGGCGGCGGCGTTCGCCCAGCGCGGCTACAAGCTCGCGGGCTTTGATGCGAAGGTCAAGTCCACGGTGCTGCCCGGCTCGGGGCTTTCCAGCTCGGCAGCGTTTGAGGTGCTGATTGGCAGAATCCTGAACGGTCTATTCGCAAACAATGCGGTTTCCGCCATTGAAATTGCGCAGATCGGGCAGTACGCGGAAAACGTGTACTACGGCAAGCCTTCGGGGCTGATGGATCAGATGGCGTCGAGCGTCGGCGGTCTGGTGTTCATCGACTTCCATGACCCGAAAACGCCGGTCGTGGAGAAGGTTGATTACGACTTCGCACACTCTGGCTATACGCTTTGCACCATCGACGCCGGTGCGGATCATGCCGACCTGACGGACGAATACGCGGCGATTCCAGCAGAAATGAAACAGGTCGCGAGGTTCTTTGGCAAGGAAGTTTTGCGCGAAGTGGATGAAAAGGAATTCTACAAAGAAATCGCCGAACTCCGCAAGGAAACCGGCGACCGCGCGGTGCTGCGCGCCATCCACTTTTTCAACGAAAACAAGCGCGTCCAGCTTCAGGTACGGGCGCTGAAGAACGACAATTTTGACGCGTTTTTGCACTATGTCAATGAGTCCGGACTCGCATCTTGGACGCTGCTGCAAAACGTGACCCCGGCGGGCTACGTCGAGAAGCAGGACATGGCCTTCACCATTGCCCTCTGCCAGCAGCTGCTCGGCGGCGAGGGGGCCGTCCGCATCCACGGCGGCGGCTTCGCAGGAACGGCACTGGCGTTCGTCCCGAATGAGAAGTTCGACAGCTTCAAGACCGCCATCGAAGCTGCCCTCGGCACGGGCCATTGCCATCCGCTCAAGATTATGGGCTGAGGCGGCGGAATAAAAAATTGTACAAAAAAGAATTTTCCGGCAGAAGTCCAGGGGACTGCTGCCGGAAAACTCTTTTCTGCGGGAAACGACGATCCAACGCATGTCTCTATCATAGTAGAGCAGGGCGATTCTGTCAACGGAAGCCTTTCGACAAGAATCGACAACACGTCTGTGAAGGATGCAACTGATTTGCAGGAATCCGAGCGTTGGGCCTTCGGGCGACCAATGGTCGTCCCTACGATGGCCATTTCGGCGCGGTGCAAAATTACAGAAGCGGGGCGATGAGGGCATCGGCCCCTACAACCGCTGCGGCGGGGAAGGGCGGACAGAGGCGTCTGCCCCTACAAGCATCTGGGAACACTTCGAAAAACATTGAAAATCAAAGAATAACCAGCGATCTGAAGATCTCTGGGTCTCTGCAACATGTGAGCATTACAGATCAAGGGCCAAATCGGAATCACAAAATCACAACCCAGCGACAGCGGTTGCGATTTTGAGAGGAGGAGCGACGGAACTGGTGAGAGATGACTTTTGATGCAAGG